>NZ_CEVIVD010000043.1:14139-21390 GCF_982290655.1 Protofrankia sp. CiP1_Cm_nod3 | reverse complement strand
TCTCGGACGCAGAGGCCGGCGGGCGTCTCGCCAGCCGGCCACGCCGCGCCCGGCCACGCCGCCGGCCGGGCATGACGCCAGGGCACCGCCGCCGTGGTGGTGCTTCTCGCCGCCGTATCGTCGCCATGGCGGTGCTCATCGCCGTCAGCGCCGCCGCTCTTGTTGCCGCCACCCGCGGCGGAGACCTGTCCGAGGCCGGCGCCCGTCCGCTCGGCCCGCCGCTGACCGGCCCCACCGGCCCTGCCGGCTGGGTGCTCTCGGTGGTGTTCTCCCCGAACGAGCAGGTGCTGGCCAGCAGCAGCCGGGACGGCACGGTGCGGCTGTGGGACATCACCGACCGTGCCCACCCTCGTCTGCTCGGCAGGCCGCTGACCGGCCCCACCGACGGGGTGACGTCGGTGGCGTTCTCCCCGGACGGCCACACCCTGGCCGGCGGCAGCTGGGACCGCACGATATGGCTGTGGGACGTGACGGACCTCGCCGCCCCCCGTCCGCTTGCCGGGCCGATAGCCGGCCACACCGACGCCGTCACGGCGGTGGCGTTCTCCCCGGACGGAAAAATCCTGGCCAGCGGCAGCCGGGACAGGACGGTGCGGTTGTGGGACGTCACCGACCGGTCCGATCCACGCCCGCTCGGCGAGCCGCTGATCAGCCATTCCGATGCCGTGGTGTCGGTGGCGTTCTCCCCGGATGGCCGTGCCCTGGCCAGCGCCGGCTACGACAACACGGTGCGGCTGTGGGATCTGACCGACCGTTCCCGTCCGCGCCTGTTCGGCTCCCCGCTGGTCGGCCACACCGCGTTCGTGTTCTCGGTGGCGTTCTCCCCGGATGGCCATGTTCTGGCCAGCGGTGGCTTCGACGGGACGATCAGGCTGTGGAATGTCACCGACCGTTCCGACCCGCATCTGATTGGTGATCCTCTGCGGGTCTCCACCAGCACCACCGTGCGCTCGGTGGCCTTCTCCCCGAACGGTCGTACGCTGGCCAGCGGCAGTTTCGAGGGGATGGTCCGGCTGTGGGACATCGCCGATCCTTCCAGGCCGCGCCCACTCGGTGGCCCCCTGACCGGCCACCAGGACTGGGTGCTGTCGGTGGCGTTCTCCCCGGACGGCCGTACGCTGGCCAGCGGCAGCCGGGACAACACGGTGCGGCTGTGGAAGCTGCGCTGACCGGGCGTCGTTTTCCGGTGGTGCTGGCCGGCACGCGGTCAGCCACCTGGCCGGTTCAGCGCAGCTGGACGGCGATCAGACAGGTGTCGTCGTCGGTGTCGGGGGTGGTGTGGCGCAGGAGATGGTCGGCATACCGCTGGAGGTCGGCGATCGGCCGGCCGGCGGCCAGGACCAGGGTGTCCAGCGTCTCGTCGAGGGCGGTCCCGCGTTGTTCGACGAGGCCGTCGGTGAACAGCAGGACGCCGTCGCCGGGCCGCAGCGCGGTGGCGGTCTCCTCGTAGGCGCTGTGTGGGTCCGCCCCGAGGAGGACGCCGGCCGGCAGCGGGAGCATGGCGGCGTCGCCGTCACGGACCAGGACGGGCGGCAGGTGCCCGGCGCATGCCCAGCGCAGCATACGGGTGGCCGGATCGTACAGACCGCAGACGGCGGTACCGGTGACGTCGTCGGTGAGGTGGTAGGCGACGTCGTTGAGCCAGCGCAGCAGCTGGGCCGGCCCCGCCCCGGTCATGGCGAGCCCACGCAGGCTGTTGCGTAACGTGACCATGCCGGTGACAGCTCTGATCCCGTGCCCGGCGATGTCACCGACGGCGAGAAGGACCTCCCCGGAGGGCAGGACGACCGCGTCGTACCAGTCGCCGCCGACCAGATGGTCCTGGTTGGCCGGCCGGTAGCGGACGGCGATGTCGAGCCCGCCGTTCTCGACCGGATCGGCCGAGAACGGCGTGATGGCCCGTTGCAGCTGGATGGCCAGCCGCTGCTGGTCGTCGGCCCGCTGTTCGGTGTCGGCGAGCTGGTTGCGGGTGGCGGCGAGGGCGACCTGGGTGTGGTAGAGAGTCGAAAGATCCTGGTATGTGCCGCGGACGGCGACCAGGGTGCCGGCGGTGTCCGTGACGGGCTCGGCGAACGCGCGTATCTGCCGGATCGCGCCGTCGGCCCGCAGCAGCCGGAACGTCGTGGCGGCCGGCCGTGCCTGGTCGAACAGCACGTCACGGAAACGGCCGACAGCAGCGAGATCATCGGCATGGACGTAGGCGTCCAGCCCCTGCAGGGAGACGGGCGCTTCCGGCGCATCCGGCGCCAGCCGGAACAGCGTGAAGGTGTGGTCGGTCCAGCGCACGTCACCGGTGAGCATGTCCTGCTGCCAGCCGCCGAGCTCACCGAGCCGCTGGGCGTGCTGGAGGATGGTGGTCAGCCCGTCGGTGTCGTCGGTCCGCCGCCAGGTCAGCGCGATGCCGTCGAGGAACCGGCCGATACGCACGTCCATCTCCGTCGCGACGATCCGGCCGCCGACGATGACGTGGACGGGCAGGCCGTCGGCCTGGTACGGCCGGCCGGTGCGCAGCACGTCCACGGCCTGCCCGAACAGCCCGTCCAGGACGGTCATCAGCGGATGGAGGTGGGACAGCCGGCGGCCGACGAGGTCACGGGGCTCCCGGCCGGCCGGGTCGACGAACCCTTCGCTGACGTGGTCGATCTGGAAGTCGACGATCCGCCCGTCATGGTCACGGACGGCGTGGGCGACGAGGGCGGAGCGCAGCAGGGCGTCCAGCAGGGCGGGCAGCCACGAGCCGTGGCGTCCCCAGGCGCGTTCCCCCTGGGCCGCCCCGAGGCTGCCGGCGCAGACCCCGGCCAGCGTCAGCAGCTGGTGGCGCAGCGCGGGAGTGAACTCCTCGAGGGGCTGCGGCCAGCAGATCTCCATCGCCCCCAGCAGTGCCCCGGCGTCGGTCAGCGGCAGCGCCACCCGGGCGCCGCGCCATCGCCCGACCAGCGGGATCCGGTCCGGCAGGTGGCGGGCTGCCGGCCACCACCGGGGGCAGCCGTCCTGGGCGACCCGCTGGGCCGGGCAGTCCATCTGCGGCGGGATGCGCTGCCAGCGGCTTGCCTCCAGGGCGCCGAGCCCCGCCTCGCCGGCGAGCTCCAGCGCGCCGTCCGGTTCGATCATCCACAGTGCCACGGCCACGGCTCCCAGCGGGGCGAGGGCCTCCTCCATCGTTGCCGCGGCGATCCGCTGCCCGTCCACGGCCGGCGCTGCCGGGGCCTCGGTCGGCTGCGCCGGCTGCTGCCGGGGCGGCCGCGCCGCGCCCAGCGCGAGCGCGTCGTCCGCCCGCTGGCCGACCACGTCGGCGGCAAGCTCCGCCAGGGGCATCCCGGACCGGGCCGCCAGGTGGGTGAGCTGCCTGGCCGCCTCACCGGGGGAGCAGCGCAGGCGCTCGGTCAGGACGCCGATCGCGAGATCCACCAGGGCTTCGGTGGCGGCCTGCGCCCGCACCGCCTCGAGTTCGCTCTGCTGACGGACGATCAGCGCGGTCAGACGCGCCACCTGGTCGTCGCCGGCCGGGCCGGTCGGTCGCTGCGTTCCCACGTACGTCCCTCACTGGTTCGGGTGCCGCCGGCCCTCACTGCTTCGGGTGCCGCCGGCACGCGGGCTCAAAGGCCCCCCAGCGCGGACATCCTCGCACGAACGCCGCCGCGCGGACGAAGCCCCTGCGGTCCGCTGTTCTCCCGCTGTTCGTTTCTGTCCCGTGGTTCTCCTCTGCCCCGTGCTTCTCCGGTCCCTGGCAGCGAGGGCCGAAGATGACGCGACAGTGCCTGTCCAGACTGTTGCCTGTCCGGTCTGTTCGGCGCATGG
Organism: Protofrankia sp. CiP1_Cm_nod3; assembly: GCF_982290655.1. Taxonomy (NCBI): domain Bacteria; kingdom Bacillati; phylum Actinomycetota; class Actinomycetes; order Frankiales; family Frankiaceae; genus Protofrankia; species Protofrankia sp. CiP1_Cm_nod3. The sequence continues at coordinate 17,592 of NZ_CEVIVD010000043.1, read as the reverse complement.
TCGATGCGTGCTCGGTGGCTGGTCGGTATCTGTCCGCGTCGATTACGGGCCTCGCTTCCGAGGCCGCTCGGGAAAACCATAGGACATCAGAAAACTGAGCCGAGGGTGTTGTCCGTTTCACCCTGGTTTGCGAATCGTCGAACTCTCTAACGTGGAACACGGGACCGGCCGGCTGTCCGGGCCGGCGGCCGACGAGCGGGGTGTTGTACCGGTGGGTGAGGCTACGAACTCGGAGCGGGCGAACTCGGAGCGGGTAACGGCGCGCGGGCGGGACGAGCCCGCGCTGCGTCAGCTTCTCGCCGGTCTGGCGGCGGTGCGTGGCGGGGACTTCCGCGCGCGTCTGCCCCATGGCGACGACCCGCTCATGAACGAGATCGCCGACGTGTTCAACGGCATGACCGACCAGCTTTCCATGATCGCTTCCGGGGTGGCGAGAGCGGCCCGGGAGGTCGGCGTGGAGGGCAGGCTCGGCCGTCGCCTCCGGGCGCCGGACGTGCCCGGCGCCTGGCGGGAGCTCATCGAGTCGACCAACATGGCGGTGGGCAACCTCGGCAGCCAGGTCCGTGACATCTCCCAGGTGGCGGCGGCGGTGGCCCGCGGCGATCTCTCCCAGAAGATCACGGTGGACGCGCGCGGGGAGATCCTGGAGCTGAAGAACACGATCAACACGATGGTCGACCAGTTGTCGTCGTTCGCCGGTGAGGTCACCCGGGTGGCCCGGGAGGTCGGCACCGAGGGACGGCTGGGCGGGCAGGCCTTCCCCGGGGTGGGCGGAACGTGGCGGGACCTCACCGACTCGGTGAACTTCATGGCCGGCAACCTCACCGGCCAGGTCCGTTCCATCTCCCAGGTGGCGGCGGCGGTGGCCCGCGGCGATCTCTCCCAGAAGATCACGGTGGACGCGCGCGGGGAGATCCTGGAGCTGAAGAACACGATCAACACGATGGTCGACCAGTTGTCGTCGTTCGCCGGTGAGGTCACCCGGGTGGCCCGGGAGGTCGGCACCGAGGGACGGCTGGGCGGGCAGGCCGACGTCAAGGGCGTCTCGGGCACGTGGAAGGACCTCACCGAGTCCGTCAACGTCATGGCGGCCAACCTCACCGTCCAGGTCCGCTCCATCGCCGAGGTCACCACATCGGTGGCCAAGGGCGACCTGACCCAGAAGATCCGGGTGGACGCGCGCGGGGAGATCCTGGAGCTCAAGGAGACCATCAACACGATGGTCGACCGGTTGTCGTCGTTCGCCGACGAGGTCATCCGGGTGGCGGGCGAGGTGGGGACGCAGGGCAACCTCGGCGGGCAGGCCGTCGCGCGGGGCGTCTCCGGCACCTGGCGGGATCTCACCGACAACGTCAACTCGATGGCCAGCAACCTGACCAGCCAGGTCCGCAACATCGCCCAGGTCACCACCGCCGTGGCCCGGGGCGACCTGTCGAAGAAGATCGACGTCGACGCCCGTGGGGAGATCCTGGAGCTCAAGACCACCATCAACACGATGGTCGACCAGCTGTCGTCCTTTGCCGCGGAGGTCACCCGGGTCGCCCGCGAGGTCGGCACCGAGGGGATACTCGGCGGGCAGGCCGAGGTCGAGGGCGTCTCGGGGACGTGGAAGCGGCTGACGGAGAACGTCAACGAGCTTGCCGGCAACCTCACCCGTCAGGTGCGTGCGATCGCCGCGGTGACCAGCGCGGTCGCGGCCGGTGACCTCACCGGGGCGGTCTCGGTGGAGGCGCGGGGGGAGGTCGCCGAGCTCAAGGACAATATCAACGCGATGGTGCGGTCGCTGTACGAGACCACGCGCGCCAACCAGGAGCAGGACTGGCTGAAGACCAACCTGGCCCGCATATCCGGTCTGATGCAGAAACACCGTGACCTCGACACCGTCACGGAACTGGTCATGGACGAGCTCGCCCCGCTGGTCGGCGCCCAGTACGGCACGTTCTTCCTGGCCGGCTCCAGCTCCGGCTCCGGCGCCGCGCCCGCGCTGCGCCTGATCGCCAGCTTCGGCTACCAGGCCCATCCCGACGTGCCGCGCGAGTTCGGCCTGGGAGAGTCCCTGGTCGGGCAGGTGGCCAGAACCAGGCGGTCGATTTTCGTCGACCGGACCCCGGCGCATTATGTGAAGATCTCGTCCAGTCTCGGCCATGCCGGGCCGGTCAATCTGATCGTGCTGCCCGTCCTCTTCGAGGACCATGTGCTCGGTGTCATCGAGCTCGCCTCCTTCACCCCGTTCACGCAGGTGCACCGGGATTTCCTGGACCGGCTGATGGACATCATCGGTGTCAATATCAACATTATTGTCGCCAACTCCCGCACCGACGCGCTGCTGGCGGAGTCGCAACGTCTCGCAGCCGAGCTGCGGGCACGTTCCGAAGAACTCCAGAGCCGGCAGGACGAGCTGCAGCGTTCCAACGCCGAACTGGCGGAGAAGGCGGCTCTGCTGGCTCGCCAGAACCACGACATCGAAGTCAAGAACTTCGAGATCGAGCAGGCCCGACAGGAAATCGAGGAACGGGCCCGGCAGCTCGGCCTGTCGTCCAGGTACAAGTCGGAGTTCCTCGCCAACATGTCCCATGAGCTGCGCACGCCGTTGAACAGCCTGCTCATCCTGGCGCGGCTGCTGGCGCAGAACCCGGCGAACAACCTCAGCCCGAAGGAGGTCGAGTACGCCAACGTCATCCACTCCGCCGGCTCCGATCTCCTGCAGCTCATCAACGACATCCTCGACCTGTCGAAGGTCGAGGCCGGGAAGATCGACGTCCATCTGGAGCGTTTCGCCCTCGGCGCGCTCCTCGACGACGTCCGGGGCATCTTCTGCCCGGTCATCGAGGAGAAGGGCCTGCGGTTCGCCGTCGACGTCGCCCCCGACGTGCCGGACGCGCTGGTCAGCGACCAGCATCGTCTGTTGCAGGTGCTGCGCAACCTGCTGTCCAACGCGGTCAAGTTCACCCAGCGGGGCGGGGTGGAACTCCGGATACGGATGGTCAGCGGCCGCGTGCTCGACGACGAACGACGCCCGGCCGTCGCGTTCGCGGTGACCGACACGGGCATCGGTATCGCCGAGGAGAACCTGGACCGGCTTTTCGGGGCCTTTCAGCAGGGTGACGGCAGCACCAGCCGCAGATTCGGCGGGACCGGCCTGGGCCTGTCCATCGCGCGTGAGGTCGCGGCTCTGCTCGGCGGTGTGATCCGTGTCCAGAGCGAGTTCGGGAAGGGCAGTACCTTCACCCTCTATCTGCCGCTGTCCTCGCCAGGGGCGATCGGTGAGAAGGCCCATGGCGCCACGCAGCCGGCCGTTTCCGGCCCGCCGGCGCCCGCGGCCCCGCCGCTGCCGCTGCCGCCCGTCCCGTCCAGTTTGTCCAGTTCGCCAAGTTCGTACAGTTCACCCATTTCGCACAGTGCACCTGGTTCATCCGACGTGTCCGGCTCGCAGGCGCCCGTGTCCGCGCCGAT
>NZ_CEVIVD010000043.1:13235-13899 GCF_982290655.1 Protofrankia sp. CiP1_Cm_nod3 | reverse complement strand
TCGCGCTCGCGCCCGGCGGCAACGGCGTCCCGGCACATGCCACGGACGACGTGCTGCGCGGCCGCAGGATTCTCGTGATCGACGACGACGTCCGGAACGTGTTCGCCATCACCAGCGTCCTCGAGCTCCACGGACTGACCGTGATTCACGCGCCCGACGGGCGCATAGGCATCGACATCCTGGTCGCCACCGACGGCGTCGAACTCGTTCTCGTGGACGTGATGATGCCGGAAATGGACGGTTATGCCACGATGACGGCAATCCGGGAAATGGCTCGTTTCGGTGCGCTCCCGATTATTGCCGTCACCGCGAAAGCCATGCCGGGCGACCGGCAGAAATGCCTTGCCGCCGGCGCCGACGACTACGTGACCAAGCCGGTCGACACCGACGAGCTCCTCACCTGCATCCGGCAGCGGCTCACCCGTCAGGAGCCCGGCGAGAATATCCGGTGATCAGTACTCCTGTTCAGGTGGCGGAAACCCGCCGGGCCCACATCCCTGCCGGGTGCCACGGCGTACCGCCGTGGTCGGCCATGGCAGCGGACCACCGGTCAGGATCCGTGTAACGACTGCCGGCCGAAGTCCGCGGGCTGTGCAGCGGATTCACCGGGCCGGTCGGGGCGTGCCGTATTCGTGCCCTCGAGGACCTCGGCCCGAAGAGGCGG
>NZ_CEVIVD010000043.1:1508-12860 GCF_982290655.1 Protofrankia sp. CiP1_Cm_nod3 | reverse complement strand
GAAACAACAGTACCCACGGGCCGCCGGCGCCCACCGCCCGGCCGAGGTTAACGCACAGCCTACCGGAATGAACGCGCAGCTGGCCGAGATGAATTCACGGCGAACGTCCGAGGGTCGGGCGGTACGGAACACGCCGGGCCTGACACGGAACGCATACGTTCGTCGCACGACATATCGGCCTGACCGTGCATGTGGGGATGAGGCGGACGTGGGCTGGCTGAGCACTGAGAGCATCGTGGCCGTACTCACCGCGGTGCTCGGCATCATGGCCTCCTTCGCCGTGGTCTGGTACGAGCGCCGGGTGCCTCGCCGCAGACGCATCGGCTACCGCGTGCAGATGGACACTCCCATCGGCAGCGACAACCGCGGTGGGCAGAGCCAGGCGGACATGCGGCTCGGCCTGTTCAACGACCTCCCCGACATGTCGGATGCCACCCTCGTCCTCCTGCGCGTCGAGAACGACGGCGCGGAGGGCATCACCGACACCGACTACACCAGCAACGGCCTCACCGTCGTCTTCGCCGAGCGAACTGTCAGGGGCGTCGCCGTCACCCAGTCCGGCGCCGAGCACCTGATGGACCACTTCGCCCCGCCGGGGGCCATGCGGCACAGCGGCAGCACGATCTCCCTGCCCCGCGTCCCGCTCAACCGCGGCCAGCACTACAAGCTGCTCGTGCTGCTCACCGGCGGCCAGGTCGGCAGCGGTGTCCGGGTCACCGGCGGGATCCGGGACGGCAATGTGAAGCTCAACCGCAGCACAACAGTCGACGACACCCCGCCCCTGTTCAGCAGACCCGCTCGTTGGATCACCATTCTGCTCACCATCTGCGTCATGGCACTGGCGGTCATCGTCGTCCGCCGGGACGTGCCGGCGCCCATCGGCTGCGCCACCGGAAAACTCACTGTCATCGGTTCGACGGCCTTCGCGCCGGTCGTACGGGAAATCGCCGAGAAATACGAGTCGGACTGCCCGGGCACGAGAGTCACGGTGAACCCGCACGGCAGCAACGAGGGTATCCAGGAGCTGGCGGAGGCCGCGGCCGAGACCACCGGCGGGCCGCCAGCGGTGATCTCCGTCTATGACGGTTCCAAGCCGGCCGGCTATCCGCAGATGACGGGGGAGCGCGTCGCGGTCTCCGCGTTCGCGCTGGTGGTGAACGACCGCGTGTCGACCGTGGATCTCACGGTCGACCAGATACGGAGGATCTACCGGGGTGACGTCCTCAACTGGAGCCAGGTCGGCGGCCCCGACCTGCCCGTCCTGTTGGTGAGCCGGGATGCCAACTCAGGTACCCGTGACCTGTTCCGGCGGCGCATTCTCGACGGGCTCGGAGAGCCGGCACTGACCTCGCTGGACTGTGAGCACAAGAACTCCCCGCAGGACAGGGTCGTCCGTTGTGAACTCGACAGCACCGAACGGGTGCTGCGGACCGTGGCGAAACTCCCCGGCGCCATCGGCTACAGCGAGCTGCAGGCCGCCGTCGCGTCCAGCGGCCTGCATGCTCTGCGTATCAACGGCCAGATGCCGTCGATCGAGACCATCGGTGGCGACGCCTACCCTTTCACGGAGATCGAGTACGCCTATACCTATGGCCAGCCGCCCGCGGGCTCCCTCACCGCCAGTTTCCTGAACTATCTGGCCAGGGGCGGTGGCCAGGACGTGATGAAGGCCCATGGGCATCTGCCGTGCTACAGCCCGGAGGGCTTCATACGCTGCCAGCGGTGACCGGCCCTTACCGGAAGCGGCTGGGCCACGGGGGCCGCCCGGGTGCGGCCACCGCGTGGGCGTGCGGTTACCGCGTGGGCGCGAAGACGGTGGCCAGGGCGGCCAGGGCGTCGGGCACGGCCCGGTAGTAGGCCCAGACGCCGCGTTTGTCCCGGGTGATCAGCCCGGCGTCCACCAGGACCTTCAGATGGTGGCTGACGGTGGGCTGGCTCAGGCCGAGGGGCTCGGTGAGCTCGCAGACGCAGGCCTCACCGTTCTCGTGAGCGAAGATCATCGACAGGAGCCGTAGCCGGGCGGGCACGGCGATCGCCCGGAGGACCGTGACAAGCCGGTCCGCCTCGGTGGCGGACAGCGGCGCCCTGGTCAGCGGGGTGCAGCAGGCCGTGGTGACGCCGGCGGCACCGGCGAGGCCGGGTGCGTCGGAATCCGCGCGCGCGTCGGGGCCCGTGGGCGTGGCGCGCGCACGGAGCGGGGTGGGCAGGGGTGCGGTCACCATGCCCTTCAGCATGCCCCGCCTATTGACAGCCGTCTATGCGTGGGGTCATCGTCACGTCTGGCAGGAAGACATTGATGCTGATCGATGCGATGAGGGGCTGATCGTGATGGCCAGGGTGCAACTGGCGCTGAACGTCTCCGACGTGGACGCAGCGGTCGACTTCTACACGAAGCTGTTCGGGGCCGGCCCGGCGAAGCGCCGGCCGGGGTACGCGAACTTCGCGGTCGACGTGCCGCCGCTGAAGCTGGTGCTGATCGAGAACCCGCGGGCCCGGGGCGCCGGGGTGGCCGGCGCGCTCAACCATCTCGGCGTCGAGGTCGCCACCTCCGAAGAGGTGGCCGCGGCAGCCGCGCGGCTGGCCGCGGCCGGGCTGGACACGGCGACCGAGAAGAACAGCACCTGCTGCTACGCGGTGCAGGACAAGGTCTGGGCCGACGACCCCGACGGCGCCCCGTGGGAGATCTACACGGTGCTCGCCGACGCCGACGCCGACGCCGGACCGCTGCCGGGGACGGCGCAACCGGGCAGCGAGCCGGGCTCGGGATGCGGCTGCGGGCCGGTCGGGGAGCGCGGCGCGCCGACGTCCGCCGGCACGGCCACGCCGGTATCTCAGATGGCGGGGGAGCCGGCGAGCCCCGCACACGCCGCGAGGAGGGATACCGGTATGACGGATGCCGGTACGGCCGTACCGGTCGTCGCCACCGGCCCCATGGGCTCCTGATGGTACGGGAGCGGCCGGGCCCACCGCCGCTGGCGCGCCGGCTGGTCGCCGAGGCGGTCGGCAGCATGCTGCTGGCCGCCCTGGTGATCGGTTCAGGGATCGCCGCGACGCAGCTCAGCCCGGGACAGACCGGGCTGCAGCTGGTGGAGAACGCCGCGGCGACCGCCGCCGGCCTGTTCGCGATCATCCTGATGGTCGGGCCGGTCTCCGGAGGGCATTTCAACCCGGTGGTCTCGGGGGTGGACGCCGCGTTCGGCGGGCTGCCGTGGCGGGACGCCGCGGCCTACGTCCCCGCCCAGGTCACCGGCTGCGTGGCGGGGCGGTGCTGGCGAACCTGATGTTCGAAGAGCCGGCGGTGTCGATCTCGACGCATCACCGGGCGTCCGGCGCGCACCTGCTCGCCGAGGTCGTCGCGACCGCCGGCCTCGTTCTGCTGATCTTCGCGCTGGCGCGCTCCGGCCGGGCTGAACGGGCCCCGGCGGCGGTCGGCGCCTACATCGGCGCGGCCTACTGGTTCACCAGCTCGACCAGCTTCGCGAACCCGGCGATCAGCATCGGGCGGATGCTCTCCGACACCTTCGCCGGGATAGCCCCGGCATCCGTCCCGGCATTCGTCGGCATGCAGGTGATCGGCGGCACGGTCGGCTACGCGCTGACACGCCTGCTCTATCCGCCGCCCCCGCCTGTTCCCGGCCAGGGCCCGCGGGTTCTGCCGCCTCGCGACCGGATCACCACCGCGTCCAACGGCGCCGCGTCGGACGGCCCGACGTCGGACGGCCCGACGTCCGATGGCCCGACGTCCGATGGCGCGGCGGCTGGGCCGGCCCTTGGCGTCCCACTGTGAAGACGCGAAGAAAGGGGAAGCGACGTATGTCCGGGAAGCCCTCGGTGCTGTTCGTCTGTGTCCACAACGCCGGGCGGTCCCAGATGGCCGCCGGCTGGCTGACCCGGCTGGCCGGCGGCGCCGTCGAGGTGCGCTCGGCAGGGTCGCTGCCGGCCGAGCGGGTCAACCCCGTCGCGGTGGCGGCCATGGCCGAGATGGGGATCGACCTTGGCGCCCAGACGCCCAAAGTCCTCACGCCGGAGGCGGTGGAAGCCTCCGACGTGGTGGTCACCATGGGTTGTGGGGACGCCTGCCCGGTCTTCCCGGGGAAACGGTACGAGGACTGGAAACTCGACGACCCCGCAGGTCAGGGCATCGACGCCGTCCGTCTGATCCGGGATGAGATCCGGGCCCGTGTCGAGAAACTTCTCCGGGACCTCCTGCCTCCCGGCTCCTGACGATCATTTCCGGTGCCCGCCCCACCGCCCGGCGGCGGCGCCCCGGGACGTACCAGCGCCACGGGAAAGCCGCCGGAACGCATGCCGAAGGAGACGCTCTGGCGGCCCGCCCGGTGCCCAGCCGGATGGGCCGTGTTTTGCTTCTTTCACTTCCGCGTAATGCGCTGGACCAGCATGATTGTCTGGTGGCTGTCGACCGGGGGTTACCGCTCGACCGGGTCGGCGAGCTGGCGGAACGGGCGCGTGCGGTGCTGGAGGGCCCGGCGCTGGGGGACGCCGGTGAGTCGTCGGAGCTGGAGCGGGCGCTCGCGACGGCCGGCGCCGAGATCCGTGCTGTGCTGTGTGCCCGTCCCGCACCCGACGCCCGGACGGCGGGCGAGCTGTGCCTGAGCCTGGTCGAGCTCAGACGGTTGCGGGGAGAGCTGCGCGAGCGCGCGGTGTCGGTGCGGTTCGCGGCGGTGGCACGGATCCATCGCGGGCTGGCCAGGCTGCGGGATTGTGGGACCGTTGCCGAGCTGCTGCCCGCGGCGGCGGCCGAGCTCGGGGCGTGCTGTGACTTCGACCGTGCGGTGATCTCGCGGCGCCGGGGGTCGACGTGGCGCGCCGAAGCGGTGTGGCTGGCCCCGGGGCTGGATCCGGACGTGTCGCGGGCGACGGAGACGTACCTGCGCGGGACGTGGATTCCGCTGGGTCCCGGCGTCCTGGAGACGGAGCTGATCCGCAGGCGCACCGCCGAGGTGATCGCGGCCGATGACCCGCGGACCAACAAGGAGCTGATGGCCGTGTCGGACAGCGTGGGATACGTGGCCTCGCCGGTGATGCCGGCCGGCCGGGTGATCGGTTTCCTGCAGGCCGACTGCTACGGGTCGCGGCGCGAGCTGACAACACTGGATCGTGACAATCTGTGGACGTTCGCCCAGGGCTTTGGCCTGCTGTTCGAGCGCACGGTGCTGCTGGAGCGGCTCGCCCGGCAGCGGGCCCAGGCCCAGGATGCCTTCGAGCTGGCCGAACGGCAGTTGCGGCAGCTCGCCGAGGACGAGATCCTGCTCGCCCGCAGTGACCGGGAGCTCGGCGCCGTCGCCTCCCGCGCCGCCGAGTTCTTCCGGCCCACGGCCGCCGCCGACGACCCGGTGGCGGGCCTGCTGACATGACGGCTCCATCCATGAGCGGCGTGAGCGGGCGGGCCACGGACCTGTTCGAGCGTGCCGCACGGCTGCTGGGCGTCACGCCGGAGCTCGGCCGCGCGGGCGCGGCGGACATGGCGGGCGCGGCGGACGCGCTGAGTGCGGCGGACGCGCTGAGTGCGGCGTGCACCGAACGCCTGCTGTCGGGTACGCCGGACGCCGAGTCGACCGCGGCGCTGGCCCGGCTGGTCTGCGATCTGCAGGACCTGGCCGTCGAGCAGGCCGAAACGCGGATGGCGTCGCGAGCGCGACGCATCGCCCGCTGCGAGCGGGGGCTCAGCCTGCTGCGTACGGTGATCAGCTCGAAGGCGCTGGAGGACCGGGTATGCGAGGAGACCGCGGCGAACTGCGGCTTCGCGCGGGTGCTGCTCGCACGCGTCGAGGACGGCGTCTGGCGGCCGTGGAAGGCCAACAGAGTGATACGGGACGAGCCGTGGTTCGCCGAATGGGCCCAGCGCGAGATCCCGTTGGACGACTTCGTCCTGGAAACGGAGCTGCTGAGCGAACGTCGGCCAGGCCTGGTGACGGACACCGCGGATCCGCGGGTACATCCGATCATCCGGGCAGGCGAGGCGACGTCGTATGTGGTGGCACCGATCACTCCCGCGGGGCGTGTCGTCGGTTTCCTGCACGCCGACCACGGCAGTGGCGGGCAGGCCTGCGACGAGACTGATCGTGATGTGCTGTGGGCTTTCAGTGAGGGATTCGGTCATCTCCACGAGCGCTCGGTGCTCGTGGAGCGCCTGCGTCTCCAGCGCGACCGGGTGCGCCAGACGCTGGCCGTCGTCGGCACCGCGCTGGAGGAGCTCACCGAGGCCGAGATCGAGCTTGTCACGGCTCCCGACGACGACACCCCCGTCGCCCGGACGGCGTCATCGGTGTTCCGCGGCGAAGGCGGTCTCGACGAGCTGACGGCCCGTGAGCGCGAGGTGCTCGCGCTCATCGCGGGCGGCGCCAGCAACCAGGAGATCGCCGAACAGCTCGTCATCACCGTCGGCACGGTCAAGACCCACGTCAAGCACATCCTCGCCAAGCTCGGCGCCGTCAACCGCTCCCAGGCGGTCGCGGCCTACCACGGCATCGCCCAGGACTGAGCGCCTCCGCGTCCACCGCCGGCGTCGGGGGCCTACCGGGACGCAGCGGCGTGGGTGTCACACGGCGCTGGTCCGGGCTGTTCGTCCTCGGCGAGCACGAGGCCGAGCAGGCCCGGGAAACGGGCGTCGAACTCGGCGCGGCGGAGCCGGCTGAGCCGGCGCGGCCCCTGGTCGACCTGCTCGAGCAGCCCCGTGGCCCGCAGCACGGCGAAGTGGTGGCTGGCGGTCGCCTTCGACACCGGCAGATCGAACGTGCCGCAGGCCCGGGTGAACTCCGGCTCGCCCGCCAACGTCCGCAGGATCAGCCGGCGGACCGGGTCCGCGAGAGCTTCCAGGGCGTCCTGGAGAGGCACGTCCTTCGGATCGGTGTGACGCAGAGTGCGGGTGCGCCGCGCCTGACCGGCCATCGTCTCCTCGAGTCCGTCTTCCCGAATCCCCTGTGTTCGACAGGTATCGTACACTGACGTCCATTCGACCGCTGTCGAACACATGAGGGAGATCGTCATGGCGATATCGCTGGGCCGGGTGGGCATCTGGTCCCCGTCGCACATCTGGGAGGACGACGCCGCCCACGAGGCCGCGGCGGAGCTCGACGCCGCGGGCTACGGAGCCCTGTGGCTCGGCACCGCCACACCCGGCCTGAGCCTGCCCGAGAAACTGCTCGCCGCCACGAACCGGCTGGTCGTGGCCACCGGGATCGTCAACGTGTGGACGGTCGACGCGGCGGAGCTGGCCGCCGGCTTCCACCGGCTGGCAACGGCCCACCCGGACCGCTTCCTGCTCGGGCTGGGCGTCAGCCACGCGCCGATCGTGGAGCGGCTGGGACGCTCCTACACCCGGCCGCTGGAGTATCTCGCCGGCTACCTCGACGCGCTCGACAACGCCGCCAAGCCGGTGCCCGTCGACCAGCGGGTGCTCGCGGCGCTGCGCCCGAAGGCACTCGCCCTGGCGGGGCAGCGGTCGGCCGGCGCCCATCCCTACCTGGTCACCCCCGAGCACACCCGGATCGCCCGCGAGACGCTCGGCGCCGGCCCGCTGCTCGCCCCGGAGCAGAAAGTCGTCCTGGAGACCGACCCGTCCACCGCCAGAGCTCTCGCCCGGGCCAGCGTCGGTTACTACCTGCGGCTGCCGAACTATGTGCGCAGCCTGCTGGCCCTCGGTTTCACCGAGGACGACGTCGCGGGCGGCGGCAGCGACCGGCTCGTCGACGCCCTCGTCGCCTGGGGCACCCCCGAGCGGATCGCGAAGCGCGTCGCCGAACATCACGACGCCGGCGCGGACCACGTGGCCGTGCAGGTCCTCGCACCGGATATCGACCTGGCCACCCGCGGCGGCCGCCCGCCCAGGCAGGCCTGGCAGGCCCTCGCCGCCGCGCTCCTGTGAAGAAGCCCTGCGGCCACGGCGGCTGAAGCCGACGCGGCGCCGGCCGGGAGAACCCCTGGAAGAGCGCGCTGGCTGCCGGGGCCCGGCTCGGTGCCGGCCGGTGATGAGCCACGTTCCGGGAGGCGGTGCTGTGGCGGTCGACCGGCGGGCCGGCGGTGATGCATGCCCAGCTTGAGCATCTGATTGCCCTGTCCGCTTGCCCTGTCCGCCTGGCCGAACATCACGATCCAGATCATGCCGTTCGCGCTCGGCGCTCACGTGGCCGAATGCGGAGTGTTCACCATCCTCCGCTTCCCGGGACCGGAGCGACCCGCGACGGACCAGACCGACGTGGTGTACCTCGAGCAGCCCATCGGAGCCCTTTTCCTCGACAAGCCCCACGAGGTCGACCGGTACCCGCAGGTCATGTCCCGCCTGGCAATAGCCGGCGCACCTGCGCGCACCACCGTGGACACGCTCACCCGGATCGTCCACGAGACATAGCCGTCGACCGGCCATCGTCCACGCCATCCCGCGGCACCGCTGTGACCAGCACCTCTGCCGACATCTGACCCGGTAACACGGTTGAAGACACGGCCCATGACCCAACGCCTTTATCCCGGCCTTCCCGCCCGGACGGACAGAGGCCCTGTCGGGCGACCGTCGACGTGCTGGTCACGCCCTCCAGCAGGACAACGTTGTTGACCCTGCCAGGGGAATAATCTACAGTAGGTCCAAATTCTGCGACAATGGCGATATAGGGGAGATCGCCGGATAGTCCTTCTGGTGTGCTCCGTCCCTTCGCGGCGGCCATCGGCTCGCCGGGCACATCACGCCCATCGCCATCCGGTGACATGACCCATGAATGTATGGCAGGCCGGACAGGATGGATTTGTCACGCTATCACCCCTGTGTGAAATAAGGCGCGACATCATCTCGCGTTGACAACTGCAAAAGGAGCATGTCTTGCACCGGAAATTGCAAAAGGAGTGTCATTTACGATCAAGGATGGGCCGCGTCGTCGCGGTCGTCACAGTGATCGTTGCCACGACCATCGTCATCGGCAGCGGCCCGGCGGCCGCGGCCACATATCCGGTGAACTGGGACGCGTTATCGGCCTACGCGTCCGGTCAGCTGAACGCCTCACCGCCCCCGGGTGCGAACGACTGGTCGTGCAGGCCGAGCGCGGCACATCCCGAACCTGTCATCCTCGTGCACGGCATCACCGAAAACCAGAACGCCAACTGGCAGGCGCTCGCGCCGATACTCGCCAATAACGGGTACTGCGTCTACACCATAACCTACGGAAGGCTCTGGTATACCGCCAACGCCGGTGGCATCGGCTACACCGGGAACTCGGCGGGCGAACTGAACGCCTTCGTCAACCAGGTGGTGTCCAGCACCGGAGCCGGCAAGGTAAAACTGGTCGGATACTCCGAAGGCGGATTTATCTCCCGGCTGTACATGAAGAACTATGGCACAACACACGTGTCGGCCTTCGTCGGGATCTCACCGGTATCCATGGCCCCGCCCACCATCAGCGGGCTGCTGACCGTCCTCAACCTGGTGCCCGGTTGGCAGACGATCGAACTACTGGGCTGCCCGGCCTGTTATGAACTGTCCACCTGGCCCGCGTTCAACGCACTGAACTCGCCGCAGGCCGCGTTCCCGAGCGTCACCTACACCAACATCATCACCACTCGCGACGAGGTGGCCACACCACCGGAAGCGGTGAGCTATCTGCCGGCGGGCCCCAACGTCACCAACCAGGCCGTGCAGACCTTCTGCCCCAACGACCCCGTCGGGCATGTCGGGATGCCTTACGACGTGACCACTGTCCAGCTGGTACTCAACGCCCTCGACCCCCAGCACGGCCAGCCCGTTCCGTGCGGGTCCGGGCTCCCGCTGTAGCGCTGGGCAATGAATGGGCGGCGCCGGGCCAGCACTTGCTTGGCCCGGTGCCGCCCGTCGTGGACTGGACGGCGGGAATCATTACAACAGCCACCGGCCACACCGGTCACTGCGCCAATATGCACCGTTCCGCACAGGCGCCGGCCCACTGCCCGAACCCGGCGTGCCGGTCCTCCGATATGATCGGCCCGGTGGGCTCGTCCACGAATACCGGCAGAATGACAGTTTGCTGTCATCTTCTCGACTCTCGGTCATCATCGCTGATGATCCCGGAGTAGAAACAGGTGTTCGGTCGGTGCTGGCGGGCGTGGTGGGGGACGCGGCGATAAACCGTACGGTCCATTTCACAGCAGGCGCCCCCGCCACGAAGGGAACCCGTGTGCCAATCCTGGTCACCGACCTCGACGGAACCCTGCTGGGCGGAGCCGCAACCGACCGACGGCGCCTGCGCGACACGCTGAACCGTCACCCCGAGGTAGTGGTCGTCTTCGCCACCGGGCGCGGTCTGCCCGCCATCCGCGAGGCGCTGGACGACCCGCTGGTGCCCAGGCCCCGCTGGATCATCGCCGACGTCGGCGCGACCGTGCTCGACGGTGTCGACCACATGCCGCTCCAACCGCTGCAGAACGAACTGCGAGCCGGCTGGCCCGGAACCGGGCGCATACGCGCCGCGCTGCGCGGCTTCCCCGCGCTGATCTACCAGGACAGTGTGCCGCAGGAGGGCCGCTGCTCGTTCTTCCTCCATCCCGGAGATCTCACGCCGGCCATCACCGATGCGGTGGAGGCGCTCGGCTGCTCCTGGAGCTACTCGGCGGACCGCTACTTCGACGTCCTGCCCAGGGGCGCGTCCAAGGGCAACGCCCTGGCCGCTCTCGCCCGCTCGCAGGGCTGGCCGACCGCCTCGATCCTGGTCGCCGGGGACAGCCTCAACGATCTGTCCATGTTCCGGATCGGTGCGCATGGCGTGGCCGTCGGCAATTCCGAGCCCACACTGATCGCCGCGCTGGACGGCCAGGAGGGCGTCCACCGGCCCCAGCAGCCCGGCGCCGCGGGCGTGTTACAGGCGCTGCTGGAGCTGGGCTGGGTCGAGGCCGGGTCCGGACAGCACAGCGTGGGCAGCAGGAGCTGAGGTCGGCGGAGCACTGCTGGACGACAGAGATAGGACGACAGAGATAGACGGTCTCCGCTACCGTCCGACAGAAGCAGCGTAGATCGCCCGTTGTGCTGATGAGTAACGCAGAAGCCCTGGTCAGGGACTACAGGGGGTCGACGGTCAGGAATCTCAAGGAGTTGCGTCCACGGTCGGGCCGTGATGTCGCGATACGGGTGATCTTTGTTTTCGATCCTGGTCGCAGGCGGTACTGCTGGTCGCCGGCAACAAGGCTGGTGACTGGTCGCGGTGGTACAGGACGGCGATCCCCGCGGCCGAGGTCGCGTATGGCGGATGGCTGGCCGTGGAGAGGAAGCGGCGGGAGGGCTCATGACCGAGTTCCATGACTGGGACGACATCCGCGCCGAACCGCACGACGGCGACGGTGAGGCGCTGGCCGCTGAGCGGGCGCGCACCGAGGCATGGG
>NZ_CEVIVD010000043.1:0-937 GCF_982290655.1 Protofrankia sp. CiP1_Cm_nod3 | reverse complement strand
TTAGGGTCTGTTCTGAGTTCGGATCATGGGGTTGGTAGGCTGCGTAGCCAGAGGATGGATCCGCGCAGGTGGAGCCCTGCGGCGTAGCTTTCGGGTGTCTTGTCGTAGCGGGTGGCCAGACCCCGCCACTCCTTGATCTTGTTGATGCCGCGTTCCACGGTGTTGCGGTCCTGGTAGAGCGTGGCGTCGTGGCTGACCGGGCGGCCTCCGGCGCTGCCGCGCTTCTTGCGGTTGGCCCTCTGGTCGGCCTTCTCCGGGATCACCGTCCGGATCTTCCGCTTACGCAGGTGGGCGCGGTGGGCACGGGAGGAGTACGCCTTGTCGCCGGCGACCGCGTCGGGGCGGGTCCGGGGCCGGCCGGACGGCCCACGCACTTCGATCTTCTTCAGGACCGGGAGGAAACGCGGGCTGTCCGCGGCTTGCCCGGGGGTGAGGATGAGGGACAGCGGGCGGCAGCGCCGGTCGGCCGCGAGGTGCACCTTGCCGGTCAGCCCGCCTCGGGAGCGTCCCAGTTCGGCGGCCTTCAGCCGGGCCCTGCGGCGGCGGCGGACCGCGCGGCGCCGTGCCCGTTCGGCGTCCTCGCCGTCCTCGGGCGCCTCGGTCACAGGGTTGTTCTGTCCGGTTGGTGAAGCCCCTTTTCCGCCGTCAGGGCCTTCGCCATCTCCTCCAGGAGGTCCGGGTCGACCGCCATGCCCGCCGCGTGGTGATGCGCGCGGGCGACGGTGGAGTCCACGCCGACCAGGCTGAGGTCGACGTCGCCGCGTGCCGCCGCCTCGGCGATCATCGCGTCCATGAGGGCCTGGAAGACCCCGTCCCGCGCCCACGCGCGGAACCGGTCGTAGATCGTCGACCAGGAGCCGTAGCGTTCGGGCACGTCCCGCCAGGGGCTACCGGTACGGAACCTCCACATCACCGCGTTGAAGTAGCCGCGCAGGTC
>NZ_CEVIVD010000042.1:24677-40256 GCF_982290655.1 Protofrankia sp. CiP1_Cm_nod3 | reverse complement strand
GCTGCTCTGGCTGCGGGGAGGGTGGTGGGGTACCCGCCGGCTGCTCCGCCGACGTCCATGCCACGCTGTCCGGCGGCCTGGTGAGCGCGAGCCCGGCCGCGGCGGGCGGGGCGGACACCCACGGCCTGCTGGCGGCCGGGGGCGTCGCACCGCCGCCCGGGGCAGGCGCACCGGACGGTGTCGCCATCGCGCCGGGCGGGTTCGTGCCGCCGTCAGGGGTGACCCGCATGGCGACGGCCATGACCAGGCCGGTGGTCACACCGAGCGCGATGCCGGCGGCCACGGTGATCAGCGCGAGCTGCCAGCGGCGCAGGGCGCCGGCGGCTGCGGTGCCAGGACGTCCGCCGGCGGGCGCGCCCGGGCGCTTCGCCACGCGCGGGGGCCGCACCCGGTCGGCCGTCCCGGCTCCGGCCCCAGCTCCGGCCATCGGTGGCGGCGGTGGCTGGGGGGCGACCAGGACCCGCCGGGTGACCTGGTCCGCCAGGTCGGCGCTGCCCGGGTAGTTGCGGACGATGCCGGTGACGAGCTCGACAGCGGTGGGCCGTCTGGCCGGATCCCGGTCGAGAGCGCGCCGCAGCAGCGCGGTGAGGCCATCCGGTATGCCGCTGAGGTCCGGTTTCTCCCGCAGCATACGCAGGGCGGACGCGGTGGGTGTGTCCGCCGCGAACAGGTGGCGGCCGGTCGCCGCGAACGCCACGCACATCGCCCAGGAGAAGATGTCGGCCGCGGGGCCGGCCCGTTCGCCACGGAGCTGCTCCGGGGCCATCCAGGCGACCGTCCCGATGATGTGGCCGGTCTGGGTGTGCTCGGTCGTGTCGACGGCGTGGGCGATACCGAAGTCGATGACCTTCGGGCCGTCCCAGGCGAGCAGGATGTTGGACGGTTTGAGGTCGCGGTGCACCAGCCCGGCGGCGTGGATGGCGGCAAGGGCGTCGGCGAGGCTCGCGGCGAGGTCGACGAGCATGGATCCGCTCAGCCGCCCCCGCTCGCCGATGGCTGCCGAGAGGCTCACACCGTCGACGTACTCGGTGGCCATCCACGGGCGTTCCGCGTCGACGTCGGCGTCCCGGACCTCCGCGACGAACCTGCCACGGACGCGACGCGCGGCCGCGACCTCCCGGCGGAACCGCTCCCGGAAGTCCGCGTCACCAGTCAGCTCCGGCCGGACGACCTTCACTGCCATGGGGTGGCCGTCCTCGTCGAAACCGAGGTAAACAGCGCCCATCCCGCCGGCACCCAGTCGTCCCTGGAGCCAGTATCTCCCGATTTTTCGGGGATCAGCGTCGGTCAGCGGCGCCAGCACGCCCGCTCCTCTCCTGCGACTTCCCCACCCTGGGGATCACGCTACCGAGCTGACGGGCATTATGGCTGTGAGCGCATCAACTTTCCCGAGCGGGAACAAAACCGGTCACCACGTTCAAACGTACGATTGATCACATCCTCTCGTCGTTCTCGGACCGGTGCGTGAAATTCGTGTACAGATAAAAGGCTGGCAGGTTGCCGTACCGGTTCCCGGTATCAGGAATCAGCTGGCCCGGTAGAGCCGTGCCCGTCGTGCCGCCGACAGGTCGTGGACGGCACAGCCATGTTTTTCCGGAGCGTTTGCCCCCGGCCGGGCGCGGCCGCTCCGGAAGCCGTTCGGGGAGGTCCACAACGGCCAGCTCCCCGGGGTGCGAGGCAGCGTACGGTGCGGCCGTGCCCGGGTCTGCCCGGGGTCTTCGGGGCCGTCCGGGCAAATACGTCCCGTTTCGTATTCGGAAGCCCGCGGGACTGCCCGCGGCGCCGCTTCCCACTGCCCGTCCCCGTGCTGTGACGTCGTCCGGCGGCGGTGTTTCCGGTCACCTGCCCGGCTGTGACAAAACCGGTCTGTGGCATATGCCGCACCCGGGCCGCCGCCGGCGTCCGTGGCTGCGTGGACAAGCAACGCCCGCTGTCCGGTCCCGAGCTCCATGGCGATGTCCTGCCAGCCTCGCAGGCCGCGTGGCCAGGCTGGTCGCCGGTGCCGGCCACCCCGCCACGGGGGGCCGACGGCGGTGCGTAGCGCACGGATCTCCCGGCTGCCCCTGGTGGCCACGCTGCGGACAGGACGGACCCATACGTCGGTAGAGAAAAGCATTCCTCCATACTGTTTGACTGAACCCGAAGATGGACGAACAAGGCGACGTAAGGGATGTCGGTCACGTGATGCTTTGGGGTACCCGCTGTTGTCCTCCGGCGGGCCGGCCGGCCGGTCGTTCGCCGGCGCGGACCAGCCGTCCGCGCCGAGATGGCGACGCGGCGGAGGAACAGGGTGGAGTACGGCGGCGAAGCCGCTTTGCGTCACGCGTAGTGGCGGTCGCGGCTTCCCAGTGGATCATGAGGAGCGTGATTGTACCGCTTTCGCTCGGGTGGTCCGGAAGCCGGTCCGGCAGGCCCGCTGCTCCGGCTTCCCGGCGGGCCCAAGGTTCCGCGATCATGATTCTGTTGGCCGTGGGCCCGCGGCCCGGAAGGCCTGGAAGCCGCTTCGGCGGAGTCGGCGTCCCGGGCTGCCGGAAGACCTCCGCCGGCTGACGCCGACCGTCACGGGAGCTGTCCGGGAAAGCCGGCCGGGCCGGTTGCCGGGCGTCGTCACCAAGTAATTTGGAGGGCTTTGCCCATCGGAGTACAATTTTTGTGCCGTATAGTCGGTATGAGATTTTCCGCGCCGCCGAACGGGTCCGGGCACTCGTCATGAAGGCTCGTCACGAAAGTCTCGTGATGAAGGCTCGTCACGAAGGCGTCGTCATGAAGGCGGTTTCCAGGATGACACGAACCCTGATATTTCGCCGAGCCGTCCGGACGGGCGGGTTCCGCGGTCGGCCACCCTGCCGCCGGGGGGCGACCTGATGGGGCGGGGACGGGCGGATTCCGGCCAGGCCGTCGGCCGGCCGTGGCTGCTCTACCTGACGGCCGGCGCCGCCCTCGTGATCGGATCCCGGCTGACACCCGTCCGCGATACGGGGCGGATGGCGCTCTACTGCCTGATCGGCGTGTCGTCGGTGGCGGCGTTCTTCGTCGGTGTCGCCCGGTCCGGCCCCGCGCCGCGGCTGCCCTGGCTGCTGCTGGGGGCCGGCCAGGTCGCGTACGTGACCGCCGTCATGGCCCACTGCCTGTTCTACGACGTGCTCGGCGCCACGGCTTTCCGGACCGTCTCCGATGCCTTCTTCCTGCTTCGTTACCCCTTCGCCGTGACGGGCCTGGTGCTGTTCGTCCGGTACCGCGCCCCCGGGCGTGACCTGCCTGGCCTGCTGGACGCCGGAACGCTCGCGATCGCTGTGATCATGCTGGAGTGGGTCTATCTTGTCGGGCCCTATGTCCGCGGCGGCCCCGGCCGGCTGGGTGATGCCGTCCTGTTGCTCGGGCACCCGGCGCTGGATCTCGTCCTGTTCGCGATCGGGCTCAGGCTGCTTCTCGGATCCGGCCGCCAGTCATCGGCCTTCTTCCTTCTCATGGGAAACCTTGTGGCGGTCATGACGGCGGACACGCTGTACGGCCTGCAACGGCTGAACGGCAGCTACCAGCCGGGAAACATCCTGGACGTGCTCTGGCTCGCCGGGGCGCTCGCGCTGGGCGCGGCGGCGCTGCATCCGGCAATGGCCCGTATCGCCGATCCGGCTCCGGCCGGCGACGTCGGCCTGGGCCGATGTCGCCTTGCCGTTCTGTTCGGCGCCGCCCTGGCCGCACCTGCCACAATGCTCACGCAGTACGCCCGCGGGATCACCTACGACATTCCGGTGACCGCCGTGGCATGGACCCTGATGTTCCTGTTGACGATCGCCCGGATGACGGTCCTGCTCTCCGACCAGCGTCGGCTGGCAATCACCGACGGGCTGACCGGCCTGTACACCCGCCGTTTTCTTGAGGCGGAGCTACCGATAGAGCTCGCCCGGGTACGCCGTACCGGCGGCCTGTTGGCTCTCTTCATCATAGACGTCGACCATTTCAAGGCGATCAATGACCATTACGGCCACCCGGCGGGCGACCGGGTGCTCGCCGAGATCAGCGTCCGGCTGCGCGGGACCACCCGCCCGGGTGACGTGCTCGCCCGCTACGGGGGTGAGGAGTTCGCGCTGCTGGCCCCCAACGTCCATCTGGACGAGCTCAGCACGGTCGCCGAACGGATGCGGACCAGGGTGGCCGCCAGCCCTATCACGGTGAATGCCGACACCTCGCTTTCCGCCACCGTGTCGGTGGGCGCCTGCGCCTTTCCCGCGCATGTCTCGGACCAGGCGGAGCTGGTCGGCATGGCGGACCGGGCCCTGTACAAAGCCAAGGCGCTGGGACGGGACCGCACCGTGGTATGGGACGGCGCCACATCGGCCACGGCCCCGTCCGAGGACAGGCCCGGAGACACCCCCGACACCCGGGACACCCGGGAAGCGCGGAGCACGCACGACATCCGCACCACAACCGCCTGAGGCCGTTGGCGCCGGGACCACAGGACCGTGATACCGGTGATACCCGGGAATTCCGGAAACACGGAAACACGGCGGGCCCGGGGACGCGGAGGACGCGGGAGAACCCGGCCGGGCAGGCGGCCGTCGACACGCCTTCGATCTTCTGACCGAAGCGGGTATGCGGCCACCTGCCCGGCCGTTTCGTGCCTGGTCGCGTTCGTGCCTGGTCGCGTTCGTGCCTGGTCGGGTTCGTGCCTGGTCGGGTTCGTGCCTGGTCGGGTTCGTGCCCGGCCGCGCGGTGCCCCGAGGTGAGCTTTTATCCGTACCAGTTCCGATGGCGACGCCACCGCATGACGGTGAGGACGACCGCGCCGGTCACCGCCATACCGGCCGCACCGGCCGCCACGGCCCGGGCGGCACCGGGATTGCCCGCGGCCCGGTCGCGCGTTGTCCGTACCACCTGGCCCGTGGATTCCCGGATTTTTCTGGTGCCCGCGGCGACCCGCGGGTTCTGGCCGGCCCGGTGCACCAGTTCGTCCGCGGTCTGCCCGGCCCGGTACGCGCCGGCCGAAGCCCTGTGCGCCGTCACCGATGCCCGGTGGGCCGTTGTCGACACCTTGGGCCCGAGTTCGCCCGCGTATCCGGCGAGCCGGGTACGGGCGTCGGCCGTGCCGCTGACCACCCGTTCCCGCGCGTGGGTCACGGCGACACGGGCATCCTGCGCGGTTCGTCCCGCCACCCGGCCCGGACTTACCCGTTCCGACAGCAGGCCGAGTTCTTCGGCGAGCCGGGACCGGGTCATTTCGATGTCCGTTCTGATCTTGTCCGGATTCTCGCCCATGAGCCTGCTCCCGTTCTCCTCGATGCTCACGGCCGTGCGTGCGACAGCACGGCAGTTCCCGCTCGGAGCGGAGTCCGCTCGGGCGGGAGCCACGTGTCAGCGTGGCCGTGCCGGCGGTCGGGCGTCACAGGCCCGATCTTGGAAATACCCGGGGACGGCAGGGCTAACCGGCGCGGGGCCCGATCAGTAGGCGCGGGCGACGATGCAGACCAGGCCGGGCTCGTCCGCGCTGTCCGGGAGCGTGCCGTCCGGCCGCTGGATGCAGCGGACGGTCAACGACTCCTCGGCGAGCCTGGCCTCACCGCCGTCACCGACGGCGGCCCACGGCAGGCGGGCGAAGCCCACCGACGCCGCCTCGGCCGCCTCGGCGAGGTCCGCCACGTCGCGGGTGCGGGCGTCACGGGCGGCCAGGGCCGTGTCGTACATGTTCCGCTGGACGTCGTCCAGCAGCGCGGGCACCCGGGCCAGCACGTCGTCGAGCGGTATGTTGATCTTTTCCGAGGTGTCGCGGCGGGCCAGCGTGACGCTGCCGGCGGCAAGGTCGCGCGGGCCGAGTTCGACGCGCACCGGGATGCCCTTGAGCTCGGCGTCGGTGACCCGCCGGCCGAACGACAGGCCGGGCCGGGCATCGAGCTGGACGCGCAGACCGGCGGCCCGCAGCCCCTCGATGATCCGGGAGGCCCGCTCGAGGACCGCCGCGTCGTCCCTCACAGGCAGCGCTACTACCTGGACGGGCGCCAGCCGCGGGGGTATCCGCAGCCCGTTGTCGTCACCATGCGCCATGATCAGACCGCCGATCATGCGGGTCGACGAGCCCCACGACGTCGTCCATGCCAGGTGCCGCTGGCCGTCGGCGCCCAGGAAGCCGATGTCGAAGGCGCGGGCGAAATTCTGCCCGAGCTCGTGGCTGGTCGCCATCTGCAACGCCTTGCCGTCGCCCATCATCGCCTCGAGGGTGAGGGTGTTGATGGCGCCGGCGAAGCGCTCCTTCGCCGTCTTGCGGCCGACGAGGACGGGCAGCGCGAGCACCGAGGTCATGAACTCCCGGTAGACCTCGAGGTGGATGCGGCGGGCGTAGGCGGCAGCGTCCACCTGGTCGACGTGCGCGGTGTGCCCCTCCTGCCAGAGGAACTCGCTGGTGCGCAGGAACAGCCGGGGGCGCAGTTCCCAACGCACCACGTTCGCCCACTGGTTGAGCAGCAGCGGCAGGTCGCGGTAGCTCTGCGTCCACTTCGCCATGTACTCGCCGATCACGGTCTCGCTGGTCGGGCGGACCACCACCGGCTCTTCCAGCTCCTTGCCGCCGCCGTGGGTGACGACCGCGAGCTCCGGGCTGAAGCCCTCGACGTGCTGGGCCTCCCGGCGCAGGTAGCTTTCCGGGATGAACAGCGGGAAGTAGGCGTTGACCGCCCCGGTCGCCTTGATCCGGGCGTCCACGTCGGCCTGCATCCGCTCCCAGATCGCGTAGCCGTACGGTCGGATGACCATGGTTCCCCGGACGGGGCCGTTGTCGGCCAGTTCGGCTTTGGCGAGCACGTCCTGATACCAGCGAGGGAAGTCCTCGCCGCGGGGAGAGAGTATGGCCACCCGCCCACGATATTGCCTGGCTGTCCCGTGCGGCCCACCCGCCCGGAGGCGATGTGGCCTTCCTTCACGGCCCGCACGCCCTACATGGACGGCCTGGCCAGGTCGTCGGGGCCGTCGCCACGGCCCCGGGGAGTCTCCCGGAAGACCAGTGACAGGTCGACGTCGCCGTGGAAGCTCACCAGCGCTGCCTGCGGTGGCACCAGAATCATCGCGGACGTCACGTCGGACGCGGTCGCTCCGGTGGTGAGAACGAGCTCGTGGTCGACCAGTGGGCCGCGCCGTACCGTCACCACCTCGGCGAGCGAGGCCGGCGTCGGGGCGGGCATGCCTCGGGGTTCGGGAACAGGGTCGCCGTAGGTGTCCATGTTCGGGCCTCCTCGATGCGAAGTTAGCAATCCGGCCCGATGTGTTCGCGGCCAACTGTGTGGTCCTTTTTCCGAGCAATTCAAGCCACTTACGAATTACGCTCATCGGTACCATTTACTTCTGGTCGGCCAGTTTGCCGCCGGCTGCTTGCGAAACCTTCCCTTGCTTTATAGCAAATACCGGCGGGATCGCCGGGCCCGGGGCCCCGGGCCATGACCGGCGTCCGTCCGCAAGCAGGTCGGGTGGAGGTCCTACGCGCCGGGCCAGGAGTGTTCGCCGGGCAGGGCGTACACGCCGGGCGCGACCGTGACGGCGAGGCCGTCGTCGAGCAGGCCGCGTAGCGCGCGGCCGCGCTGCACCGGCTCGTCCCACACCGCGTCGAGGGCGTCCTGGGGCACCGGGGTGGGTGACTCGCGCAGCACCGCGAGCAGCTTTCCGCGCACCTGCCGGTCGGTCCCGGCGTAGCTCTGCGCACGCCGGGCCGGACCGGTGGCGGCCGGGCTGCCCGCTCGCTGCCAGGCGCACTCCGGCCGCAGCGGGCAGGCGGCGCAGCGCGGGGTGCGTGCGACGCAGATCAGCGCGCCGAGCTCCATGAACGCGGCACTGGCCCGGGCCGCGGTTTCGGCGTCCGGGGGCAGCAGGGACTCGACCAGCTCCAGATCCCGGCGTGACACCGCGCTCCGCTGGTCGTCGCGGCCTTCGACGGCCCGGCCGACGAGCCGCCGGACGTTGACATCGATCACCGCATGGCGCTGGCGGAAGGCGAACGCGGCGACCGCCCTGGCGGTGTACGTCCCCACCCCCGGCAGCCGCAGCAGATCCTCCAGGTCGTCGGGAACCGAGCCGTGATACTTCTCGGTGATGGCCACCGCGGCCTGGTGCAGCCGCAGCGCCCGGCGCGGGTAGCCCAGGCGTCCCCACATGCGGACGGCCTCGCCGGCCGGCTCCGCGGCGAGCGCGGAGGGGGCCGGCCAGCGGTCCAGCCAGGCCCACCATGCTGGCAGCACCCGGTTCACCGGCGTCTGCTGCAGC
The DNA here is from genome assembly GCF_982290655.1 of Protofrankia sp. CiP1_Cm_nod3. Classification (NCBI taxonomy): domain Bacteria; kingdom Bacillati; phylum Actinomycetota; class Actinomycetes; order Frankiales; family Frankiaceae; genus Protofrankia; species Protofrankia sp. CiP1_Cm_nod3. The sequence goes on along the minus strand of NZ_CEVIVD010000042.1, from coordinate 32,015 downwards.
ATGATCTCGCTGACGAGAACCGCCCAGGGGCCCGCGTCCGGGTGCCGCCAGGGGAGGTCACGGGCATGGGCCGCGTACCAGCCGAGGACGGCATCGGCGAACGTCGGCACGGCCCGCGGGCCGGCCCCGGCGGTTGGAGCGGCCGCGGGATCGCAAGCCACGGCGGCCGAGGCCGCCACCGGGGCCGGGCTGGCCTGATCGGGCGCGGTGGATGCCATCTCCGCCATCCTGGCACGGCTGTCGGCCGGGCGGATCAGGGCCTGCGGCGGCTCCACCCGCGGTGCGGCGGTCGCACGTAGCGTTCCGGTTATACGTAGCGTTCTGGTTACACGTAGCGTTCGAGGATGCTGGATTCGGCGAGACGGGAGAGCCCTTCGCGGACGGCCCGCGCGCGCGCCTCGCCGACGCCCTCGACCGCCTGCAGGTCGTCCACGCCGGCGGCCAGCAGCTTCTGCAGGGTGCTGAAGTGGTCGACGAGCCTGTCCACCACCAGCCGCGGCAGCCGGGGCACCTTGGCCAGCATGCGGTAGCCACGGGGGCTGACCTGGCTGTCGAGCACGTCCGCGCCGCCGGGGAAGCCCAGCGCGCGGGCGAGCACGGTCAGGTCCAGCAGCTCCGTCGACGACATCGCGGACAGCTGCGCCAGCACCTCGGCGGCGGTACCGACCTTGCCACCGGAGGGCAGATAGTCACGGACGGTGAGTTCTCGCTCGGTCTCGACCCCCGCCATCAGCTCCTCGAGCTGGAGGGAGAGCAGCCGGCCGTCGGTTCCCAGTTCGACGACGTAGCCCTCGATCTCGTCGGCGATGCGGCGGACCATCTCCAGGCGCTGGCTGACCGATATCGCGTCACGAACGGTGACCAAATCTTCGATCTCGAGCGCGGAGAGTGTGCCGGCGACCTCGTCCAGCCGCATCTTGTAACGCTCAAGCGTGGCCAGCGCCTGGTTGGCCCGGGACAGGATCGCGGCCGACTCGTCGAGGACGTAACGCCGGCCCGCCACGTACAGCGCGATGATGCGCATCGACTGGCTGACCGAGATCACCGGGTACCCGCTCTGCTTGGCGACCCGTTCGGCGGTGCGGTGCCGGGTGCCGTACTCCTCAGTGAAGATCGTCGGGTCGGGCACCAGGTGGACGGCCGCGCGCACGATCCGCTGGAGATCGGACGACAGGACGATCGCGCCGTCCATCTTCGCCAGTTCCCGCAGCCGGGTGGCGGAGAACTCGACGTCCAGCTCGAAACCGCCCGTGCAGATGCCTTCGACCGCCTTGTCGTGACCAAGTACGATCAGGGCACCGGTGTGGCCGCGCAGGATGCGCTCGAGCCCGTCCCGGAAAGGGGTACCGGGGGCGACAGTGGCCAGTGTCGCCCGGAAGGTGTCATCCCCGGGTGATCCTGCCATCTGGCTCCCTCTGTGTCGGGGTGTCCCGCCCTGGTCATGGTATCGGGCCGGCTGCTTTGCCATGCCGCTCCTGCGTTGTTGTAGCGGTGTTTTCACCGAATGTGCTTTTCATTCGCTCGCGCCGTACATGTGCCGTATCGCCTGGCCCAGGTCGGAAACCTCGATCGTCGTCATGTACTCGGGTGCCGGGCCGGCGTCCGGGGGTACCAGCGCCCGCCGGAAGCCGAGCCTGAAGGCCGCGGTCAGGCGCCGGCGGACCGCGCCCACCGAGCGGACCTCACCGGCCAGGCCGACCTCGCCGACCGCTATCAGGTCCCCGGGGATGGGGCGGTCCTCGACACTGCTGATCGTGGCCAGCGCGATCGCCAGGTCGGCGGCCGGCTCGGCGAGCCGGACACCGCCGACGGTCGCCGCGTAGACGTCCGACTTCCCCAGCTGGACGCGGCCACGGCGTTCCACGACGGCGAGGATCATCGCGACCCGCGCCGAGTCCAGCCCGGAGACCGCCCGGCGCGGCACGGCCGCGGCCGAGCTCGCCACCAGCGCCTGCACCTCGGCCACCAGCGGCCGGCGGCCCTCGACCGTGACCGTCACGCAGGTACCCGCCACACCGTCCATCGGCCCGCCGTCGTGCCAGCGGGACAGGAACAGCCCGCTGGGGTCGGCGACCCCGCGGATGCCGCCGTCGCCCATCTCGAAACAGCCGACCTCGTCGGACGGGCCGAAACGGTTCTTGCTCGCCCGGACCAGGCGCAGGGACGAGTGGCGCTCGCCCTCGAAGTGCAGGACGACGTCCACGAGGTGCTCGAGCAGGCGAGGCCCGGCAACGGTGCCGTCCTTGGTCACGTGGCCGACGATGACGGTGGCCATGTCCAGCGCCTTCGCCGCCCGGATCAGCGCCGCGGTCACCTCACGGACCTGGGTGACCCCGCCGGCGGCGCCTTCCGCCGCGGCGGTGGTGATGGTCTGTACCGAGTCGACGACCAGCAGTTCAGGGCGAACTTCGTCGACGTGGGTGAGAAGGGCTTCCAGGTCGGTCTCGGCGGCTATCCACAGCTCCGGGTGCACCGCCCCGGTGCGGCCCGCCCGCAGCCGCACCTGCGCGGCCGACTCCTCACCGGTGACCACCAGCGCCCGCGCGCCGGAGGTGGCGCTACGGGCGGCGACCTCAAGCAGCAGCGTGGACTTGCCCACACCCGGCTCCCCGGCCAGCAGGACGACCGCCCCGGGCACGAACCCGCCGCCGAGCACCCGGTCGAGCTCGGTGACGCCGGTCGGACGGCTGCGGGCCGTGGTGATGTCGACATCCGGCATCGGGCGCGCGGGCGCCGTGACCACCGCGGCGGGCCGCGCCGCCAGGCCGCGGCCGCTGACCCGGTGGGCCGTGCGGGCGGGGGGAACCTGTGCCTCGACCGTCCCCCACGCCTGGCAGCGCGGACAGCGACCGGTCCACTTGACGGCCTCCGCACCGCATCCGCTGCACCGGAAGCCGCCCGAGGCGATACGGGAGCCGGCAGGGCCTGGGGTGCTCGGTCGGGGAACGGGAGGCCGAGAGGACATGGCCCGCACCGTATAGGCATGCTCCGACAACTACTACGGGGCGGTGGATAATCGACATTGTCAGCTGGACGACAACGATTATGTTGATCTGTCCCAACGGATCATAATGATCGCTTTTGCCTGGTCGCGGAGCGGAGCCGGCGGACGCTGTCCGGCCTTGACGCCGGCCCGGCGCGGCTCCACGGTAACGAGGCCGTCCAGGCCGCCCGGTCAGTGCGCCCGGTCGGCGGAGGCCACGGCGCGCGGCGCGGGCGTCGTGCCGCCCTGCGCGGGCGGGGTCGTCACCGCGGCCGTCGGCTGCGCGGACGCCCCGGGAGCGGCCGGCTCCACCGGGACGTTCAGGGTGACGCTGCCGGCCTTGGCGAACGTGAACGTGACCGGGACCGCCTGCCCGACGAGCAGTTCGCGGTTAAGCCCCGTCAGGGTCGGAGCGCTGCCGTTGGCGATGTAGATGACGCCGCCGCCGGGCTTCAGGACCGCCGACGCGGGTGCTACGCCACCGTTGGCCGCGTCGGAACTGACCTGGATGATCTGGTCCTCCTGGGTCCCCCCGTTGAAGAAGGCCGAAACCACCTGGGCGTCCGCGCCCCTGGCCGCCGGCCCGGCCACGTAGACGTTGCGCAGCGAGATGGTGCCGACGGCGCCGGAGACCGTGTTCGTGGTCGTGCGCGCCTGTGACGTCAGCGCGTCGCTGCCGGCCGCGCAGGCGGAGAGCGCGGCCGTGCCGGTCAGCGATGTGGCGGCCACCAGCAAGGCGGTCGCGGTACGCACGCGCGGGCGGTGGCTCACGAGTCGGCTGCTCCTCGGTGCGGAGCCGACGGTCGTCACGTCGGTCTCGGTTGACCCCGTCGCCGGACCGGCGGACGGGGCGGGCACGGTCCCAACCCCAGGACGCACATTCGCACAGAACTCGCATACGTGCAGAGTTCGACCGCGGACCACATGTTAGTGCAGGTCCTCCGGTGGCGCGGTGAACCAGCCGCGGGACGCCGCCGCGCGGCGGGCGCGACCGGGCCGGGCCGGGATGAGCCGCGGGCCGGACGGGCCAGACGGGCCAGGGCCAGACGGGCCAGAGTGGTGAGGGAGGCCTATCGGCCCGGCAACGCCCCCAGCCATCCCTCCAGGCGGTCACCGACGGTGAAGGTGCGTGGCGGGTGCACCAGGCGGCCATCCATGGCGACGAGCAGCAGGGTCGGCTGCCGGGGATCGGCCCGGTACAGCCGGGACAGGGAGGCGCCCGGGTCGTTGTAGCCGACGGCGAGCCCCGCGGCCGCGTCCGGCTGGCGGACGAGCCGCTCCAGCGAGGGGTCGTCGGTCCACGGCGCCACGAGGTAGGTCGGTATCGGCCGGCCCTCCCGGGTCTGGCTCACGATCTCGTGGATGGCCCGCGGGCACTCGCACGCCACCGGCAGCAGCACGATCAGCGCCGGTCGCAGGTCGGTGGCGGGACGGGAGGTGCGGGCGGTACTGAGCGGGACGTCGGGCAGCAGCCCACCGACCGCGCCCGGCAGCACGCTCGTGGACGCGAGCGGGACCGCGCCCCGCGGCGCGAGCGGCCGCGGATGCGCGAGGACGAGCGGCACCATCGCGCCCAGCGCTGCGAGGACGATGACGATCAGCGCGACGACGGCTCCGGAGGTGTGGCGGGACCGCCCGGCCGGCGCCTCCCGCTGGGCACGTCGGTCGAGCCGCTCGAGCAGGTCGGGCCGGTGACGCCGGCCGCGCCGGGCGCGCAGGCGCCGCAGGCCCGGGACCAGCCGGTCGACGCGCTCCCGCCGCCGTCGCGACCGCAGCTCGGCCTGGTAGGTGGCCACCTCGGCGTCGAGTTCGCTCAGATCGTCGGGGATCCGGACGTCGACCGGGGGAAGCTCATCCCAGCGCTGATACGGAAGATGAGCATGCTGGTCGTCCTCGTGGCGGGGACCGTTTCCGTCGTCCCCGGAGGCGGGTGGCGGCGGCGGTGTGACGTGCACCCCTCCATCGTGGCTGATGGACGGCCCATGTGCCGGGTGGTATAGGAAGCTGGTGCCGTGTCAACAGGGCGGACGCCGGTGGGCCGGGCGTCGTCCAGGGGAGCCTCCTCGCGAGGCGGCGTCATCCGCGGTGGCGCGGCCGTTCTCCCGCGATCACGATGTTGGTCACAGTGTCGATCAGGGCGTTACGGGGTAGCGGGAAGCACAGCAACAACATCCGGGCGAGCTGCCCATGCTGGTGGCCATTGCCTGTTTCGCCTGGTCCGGAGCGTTGCCGGGGCGCTCTGGACGCGTCACCGGGACGTCCGGTCGGGCCGTCGCCAACCTGTTCCACAAGCACGCGTCTGACCTGCGTCGATGCACGCGTGTTACCCTGGTGAAGGCGGAAGGGGCACTTGACACATGGCGTTCCAAGTCGGCGAGACCGTTGTTTACCCACATCACGGTGCTGCTCTCATAGACGCGATTGAAACACGCGTCATCAAGGGCGAGGAAAAGCTCTATCTCGTGCTCAAGGTCGCTCAGGGTGACCTCACTGTGCGCGTCCCCGCAGACAACGTCGGGATGGTCGGTGTCCGTGATGTGGTCGGCCAGGACGGCCTTGAGCGGGTGTTCGAGGTCCTGCGGGCCCCGCACACCGAGGAGCCGACCAACTGGTCGCGGCGTTACAAGGCGAATCTCGAGAAGCTCGCCTCGGGTGACGTGAACAAGGTCGCCGAGGTCGTTCGTGATCTCTGGCGTCGTGATCGCGAAAGGGGGCTGTCCGCTGGTGAGAAGCGCATGCTGAGCAAGGCGCGTCAGATTCTGGTCAGCGAGCTGGCGTTGGCCGAGGGCACCAACGAGGACAAAGCCGAGGCGATGCTCGACGAGGTGCTGGCGGGTTAGTCGCGGCGGCGGATACTCCGGATAGCCAACGCGTCCGAATCCATTTGACGCTTTTTATGCATATGTCTGATCGTGTAGCCGCGGTCGTGCCGGCAGCCGGCCGCGGCGAACGTCTTGGTGGAGCCGTACCCAAGGCGCTTCGTTCGTTGGCCGGCCGTTCCCTCGTCCAGCACGCGGTCGAGTCACTGACCTCCGCGGCCCTGGTCGACCAGGTGGTCGTCGCAGCTCCGGCCGCGGAGCTGGACGTGTTCGAGGCACTGCTCGGGCCCGGCGTGCGGGTGATCGCTGGTGGCGCCGAACGGATCGACTCCGTGCGGGCCGCCATCGCGGTACTCGACGAGACGGTGGGGGTCGTCCTCGTGCACGACGCGGCCCGTCCGCTGACGCCACCGGCGCTTGTCGACGCGGTCGCGTCAGCGGTCCTGGCCGGAGCGCCCGCGGTCATCCCGGTGCTCGCGGTCAACGACACCATCAAGCAGATCGACGAGACCGGCCGGGTCGTGCGGACGGTGCCGCGCGACGTCCTGCGCGCGGTACAGACCCCACAGGGATTCCGCCGGGACGTGCTGGACGACGCCTACCGGCTCAGCGCGACGCTGCCTCCCGATATGGCGATCACTGATGACGCGGGGCTGGTCGAGGCGCTCGGCGTGGCCGTGACGACCGTTCCTGGCTCCCAGGAGGCGTTCAAGGTGACCAGGCCCGCCGACCTGATTCTCGCCGAGGCACTGCTCGCGCACCGTTAGGCCGATGTTCGGTCGTGTGTTCGGTCGTGCGGCCGTCCGGGCGCTGTCCGCGCGAGCGAACACCAGCCAGACAGGTCCTGGCGCGGTGACTATCTGCCCGCGCCGGGTCCCTGGCGACGCGGTGGTCGTTGCGCTGCCGCTGCCGGCGGAACGCGAGCGCCGCTGGAACGGTGTTCAGGCCGCGGACCCTCTGGTCCGTCTGACGGCCGGCTCCTTCTCCCTGAGCCCCCTTGAGCGATGTGCTCCTTGAGTGACGTGTGAGTGGTGACGTGTGAGTGAGGTGAGGGATCTGTCCGGACTGCCCCGGGTCGGGCTCGGTGTCGACGTCCACCCGTTCGCGGAGGGCCGCCCCTGCTGGGTGGCCGGCATTCTCTGGCCCGGCGAGACCGGGCTCGACGGTCATTCAGATGGTGACGTCGCCGCGCACGCGTCCTGTGACGCACTGCTGACCGCGTCCGGGCTTGGAGATCTTGGCTCGGTCTTCGGTACCGGCCGGCCGGAATGGGCCGGCGCGGCCGGAGTGGCCCTGCTGGGTGAGACGGCGAGGCTGTTGGCCGAGGCGGGCTGGACGATCGGCAACGTCGCCGTGCAGATCGTGGGCAACCGGCCGCGCCTGGCCGGCCGGCGGGTGGAGGCGCAGGAGGTCCTGACGGCGGCGGTGGGCGCGCCGGTGAGCGTGTCCGCGACCACCACCGACGGCCTCGGGCTGACCGGCCGGGGCGAAGGGCTCGCGGCGATCGCCACCGCCCTCGTCGTCCGCGTCTGAACA
>NZ_CEVIVD010000042.1:22079-24173 GCF_982290655.1 Protofrankia sp. CiP1_Cm_nod3 | reverse complement strand
ATATATCCGGGAGTGCCGCGGGCGCGACACGAGCTGTCCGGTTGTCATGCCTGATTGGCATGACAACCGGACAGCCGTCGACCGGATGACAGGGTGGGAAAGCGACAGGAGCGGCAGAGGAGCCTGATGTCGTCATATCTGCCCGAGAAGGTCAAGAAGCTCGCGGATTCCCCGACCTACGTGACGCTTGCGACGATCCGGCCGGACGGGTCTCCGCGCATGACTGTGTTGTGGATTGATCGTGATGGTGATGAGCTTCTGTTGTCCACAATCCGGGGCCGTGCCAAGGAGCGGGATATCGCGCGGGATCCGCGGGTGGGAATCATGTTCCTCGACCAGCGGGATCCCTATGGATACGTGGAGGTCCGGGGGCGGGCCACGCTGTCGGAAGAGGGGGGCCGCGAGCTGATCGACGCCCTCGCGCTGAAGTACACCGGTGACGAGACGTATCGCTGGGACGCGCCCGAAGTGACGCGGATCGTCATCCGCGTCACCGTCGAACGGGTGTTCACCACCGGTTGACGGTGACGGCCCGGTATGTGGCCTGCTGTGCGGCCTGGCATCCCGGCGGCCTGGCGTCCCGCTGCATGGCCTAGCATATCGCCGGGTGCGGTGAAACTCCCAGGGTTCGCCGTTGTGGCTTGTGTTCTTCCGTTGTTACCTACTGTGCATCATGCGGTGCGTTATACCGTGCGCACTACTGTGCATGGCCCGTTCCGCCTACCACGTTCCGGGCCGCGCGCATCCGGCTTCGGCCCTCTACCGGAGTCGGATTTCGTACATGTTGCGGGCTGTTCATGGAACGGAGTCGTGTCTGACACGGGTGGCGAGGGATCCCGCGGGGGGCCGCGCCGTACTCTTGACAGATGGGACTCCACATCTACGACACGCGCACCCGGCGCCTGCGGCTGTTCGAGCCGCTGCGCCCCGGTTACGTGGGCGTGTATGTCTGTGGGCCCACCGTCCAGTCCTCGCCGCACGTCGGGCACATCCGTACCGCCGTCGCCTTCGACCTGCTCCGCCGGTGGCTCGTCACGTCCGGGCTTGAGGTGACCTTCGTACAGAACGTCACCGACATCGACGACAAGATCATAATTAACGCCAGCCGGGCCGGCGAGAGCGTGTGGGAGCTGGCCACCCGTCAGACCCGGGCCTTCGACGACGCCTATCGCGCGGTCGGTGTCCTGCCGCCCACGATCCAGCCGCGGGCCACCGGGCACATCCCGGAGATGCTGGCGCTCATCGGCAGGCTGGTGGACACCGGCTATGCCTACCGCGGCGGCGACTCGGTATGGTTCCGGGTCTCCCGCTTCGCCGGCTATGGCGAGCTGTCCCACCAGCGTCCGGAAGCGGTCCAGGCCTCACCGGAGTGCGATGAGGGCAAGGCCGATCCCCGTGACTTCGCGCTCTGGAAGGGTGTGAAGCCCGGCGAGCCGTTCTGGGAGTCGCCGTGGGGGCGCGGCCGGCCGGGCTGGCACATCGAGTGCTCGGCAATGGCCGGCAAGTACCTCGGGGAGGTCTTCGACATCCACGGGGGCGGCCTCGACCTGATCTTCCCGCACCACGAGAACGAGCGTGCGCAGTCGGCCAGCGCGGCCCACTCCCACGGGGGCGCGCCGCAGATGGCCCGTTACTGGATGCACGTCGGTCTGCTGACCACCGGCGGCACCAAGATGTCGAAGTCGTTGGGCAACTCTTTCCTGGTCAGCGACGCGTTCGAGCAGGTCAGGCCACAGGTGCTGCGTTACCACCTGCTGTCGGCGCACTACCGGTCGTCGCTGGAGTACAGCTCGGAAGGGCTGGCCGAGTCGGCGGCGGCTCACGACCGGATCGAGACGTTCGTCCGTAACGCGCTCGACATCCTGGGCGGGCCGGACGAGGCCGCGGCGCTGGCGGCCGAATGCGCCACGAACCCGCGCCGGGATCCCGTCGGCCAGAGCCAGAGCCAGCTGAAGGGTGACATCCGCCAGAGCGCCCGCCCGGGCGGGTGGGGCGGGACGGTGGCCACCGCTGCCGCACATGCTTTCTCGGCCGGCGACCCGGCCGAGGTGAGCAGCCCGGCACAGGCGTGGGCGGGCCTTGCCGCCGCCCCGC
>NZ_CEVIVD010000042.1:15202-22054 GCF_982290655.1 Protofrankia sp. CiP1_Cm_nod3 | reverse complement strand
GGCGTGGGGGGCCTTCGCGGCCGCCCTGGACGACGACCTTGCGATCTCCCGGGCGCTGGCTGTCCTCTTCAGCGCGGTCAGCCGCGGGAACCAGGTGCTGTCCAAGGCGCGGCGTCGGGAGCTTGCCGGTTGGGTCGACGTCGTGCGCAGGATGCTGGTCGTTCTCGGGCTCGACCCGGTCAGCCAGTGGCCAGCGGCCGGTTCCGAGCTGCGGCCGGCGCTCAACGGCGTCATGGAGATCGTTCTTGATCTGCGGTCGGCCGCGCGTGCCCGACGGGACTACACCGAGGCGGACGAGATTCGCTCCCGGCTGGCCGCCGGTGGCCTCATCGTCGAGGACACGCCCGAAGGGCAGCGCTGGCACCTGGCGTAGGGATACCGGCCAACCCGGCCGGCCCGGCCGGCAGCCGGCACTCCCCAGGCGGCCGGGTCACGCGGGCAGCCTCGCACGTCCGCGCGCGGGGCCTCGCTGCCGTCGCCGCCGGAGCAGGCCGTTGTGTCGGCTCGCGCGTCCGCGTGCGAGGCCTGCGTGAGACCTGATTCGGGTGAGTCCGTCGTCCGGTGCGCTTTTCGTCCTGGTGGGCGTACCGGACGACGGACCCATTCGGATCTTCTCCGCTGGCCGGTGCCAGTGGCCGCTGCCAGCGGTGGCTCCCGGGAACGGTCGTTACCGGGAACAGCGGTTACCGGGAACGGATCGTGACTCTGGTCCAGGCTCCGAGATACACCCGGTCGCCGTGGCGCAGCGGTACCGGCTGGCCTGGCGGGATCGGGTTCGGCTCGTCGTTGATCCGGGTGCCGTTCGTTGATCCCGGGTCGAGCACGGCGTAGCTGCCGTCCGGCAGGAGCTCGAGCATGGCGTGCGCGCGTGAGATGCCCGGGTCCTCGGGGGCGCCGGCCAGGTCGATCTCCGGATGGATGCCGCGGGACTCGCTGCGCCGCCCGATCAGCAGCCGGGGGCCGTTGAGCGCGAACACCCGCCGTGGGTAGATCGTCGGGAACGGGACCCGGTGATCGTCACCGCTGTCGTAGTACTCCCGCTCGGCCTCGACGACCACGTCCCAGCCGGTGGTCTGGACCGGCAGTGGCCCGCTGGGGCCGGAACGCTCCGCCGAGGCGGGCGCGGGATGCTCCAGCAGGACAAGATCGAAGCCGCACACCTCGCAGAAGCGGGCGCCCACCTCGTTCGGGTTGTGGCAGCTCGGGCAGGCGGCATAGCCGTCGATCGGCTCCCGGGCGGCCTCCCGCGCCGGACGCTCGAAGCCAGCCTGGTTCGGCGGGGGCCGGTGGTAGTCGGTGGCCGCTGCTCCCGTCGAGGGGCGGGCGGCGGCGCCGCGGTCGAGGCCGTACGGGTCGTCGACACCGCCCGTGCCGGGCGCGGAGGGCGCGGGGGAGCGGTACGGGTCGGCCTGCTCGTAGCCCCACAGGTCGGCCCGGTACGGCTCGTCGGGAGGCTCGCCGCGAGGGTCTCGGTAGGGGTCGGGCGGGTAGCTGTCCGCGCTGTAGCCGCCTGGGGCGTAGGGGTCGGGCGGATAGCCGCTGGCGGCGTATCTCTCCTGGCCGTACGGGTCACGGCCGTACCCGCTGGCCCCGTACCCGCCGGCCCCGTATCCATCGGCGCCGTACCCGTCGGCGGGGCGGCCGGCGGCGGGGCGACCGGGGGAGTCGTAGCCGTCCTGGGCATAGCCGTCCCGTCCGAACGGGTCGCCCGGCAGCGACGCGCTCGGGCCCGGCTGTCCCGGGCCGGCCGGCAGCGGCCCGGCGCCTTCGGCCGGCCGCCGGCCGTAGGGCGGCTCCCCGGGGGCCCCGGCGGCGTGGTCCGGCTGGTGCGGTCGCCCGCGACCTGACGGCCCGCTCGTCCCGTCCGCGGGATGAATGACGTAGGGCTCCTGACTGGCTACAATCCGCATACCACATTGATCGCAGTAGTCGGGAGCCAGAGACAGGTGCCCGTCTGGGCAGCGTGCGCTCACCTGATCACCTGTTCACCCTGACGGTCCTGGTCGACCGTGTGTCAAGGACCATTTCGTCAATGGTGTCAACGTTCCGTTTCAGCCGAACAGTACCTGTGCTTGCGTCCTCAATGTCGACCACGTGTTGAAGTAGGTGGTATGTACCCTCGTTGCCGGACTGACGCGCCAACTGTGCACTTCGACCAAGTTTGATGGTAGCGGTCGCCTCGTCGCCGTCGCGTCGGGCCCGCAGACCCTCCTGGATGGCCTGGGCGAGCTCGGCCTGGCCGGTGTAGTGGGCGACCTCGGGCGCGATCTGGGTGGACAGGCTGGCGTCGCTGGTCCAGACCGCGCGGACGCGCTCGCGGCAGCGCACCTGGCCGGACACGACCACGCCGACCTGGGCGGCCAGCATCTCCATGTCATCCATACGTGATGGCACTGTGACACATAGGTGATAATCGCGGGATTCCGCGCCCCACGCGCCAGTCGGATAGTCGACAGTCAGGTCGTCGACCCGGGTGGCGCTGCTGGTGAGATCTGCCACAAATGGTGCGACCTGTCGCAGAAACCGTACAGCGGAGTTACGCGGCGTCCATACCCGTAGGCTGACGCGGTCCACCGCCCGGTTCGTCGCGGTACTGATCATGGCTTGGAAGTCGGCGGCCAGATCATGCGGGCTCCGGACCGCGTCGACCGTGCCGAGCAGGGCCGTCGCGACGTGGCGGAGCTCATCGACCCGCCAGTCCGCCCCCACGCCCCGGCAGTCGCACTGGAAACGCCCGACGCACGCGGCGACGGCCTCGTCGAACTCGGCCGCGTGCTCGCCGTTGCGTCCGTCGGTCAGCAGGATCGCATGGTGGATCGCGTCCGGCCTGGTGGCCATCAGCTCCCGGGCGCGGGTGAGCCAGCGGCCGATCGCGGTGCCTCCGTCGGCGTCGAGGAGCCCGATCCGCTCCTTGGCCGCGGCCCGCGTCCGTTCGTCGGCCCGGACGAGCTCGCGGCCGGCCGGGTAGACGGCCTCGGCGATCCCCGACCCCCGGACGATCGCGAACCAGGTGCCGTCGGGCAGGGCGTCGACCGCGGCCTCCGCCGCCCGCCGCATTTCGACGATCTTCGTCCGCGGGCTGCCCATGGAGCCGGAGCAGTCCAGCATGATGACCTCGGCGAGCTCCACCGGGCCGCGCTGGCCCGGCAGGCCTGCCGGGGCCGGGCCGTACGCTCCCCGGACGGTGACCACCGCGTGTACCTCGCCGTGGCCGTGGGCCAGATACTCGTTCTGGAAGACCTCCACGGTGAACGGCGTGGTCATCGCTGCTCCCTTCCGGAGGGGTGCCGGCCGGCGTACCCGTCGATGGGGTCCGGGCCGGCCCGCGTGACCACGACCGTGATGTTGTCGTGGCCACCGCGGTCGATCGCGTGCCCGGTCAGATGGCGGGCGATCATGATCGGTGAGGCGTTCGGCGGGAGCTGGCCGACGACCGCGGCCATGTCCTCGGCGCGGGAGAGGTAGTTCCACAGCCCGTCGGTGCAGACCAGCACCGTGGCCGAGGCGGGCAGCGGGAAGGCGCGGACGTGCGGGGTGACGTCCTCGGCATCGCCCCCGAGCCAGCGGGTGAGGGTGTGGGCCCGCCGGTCGGTCTCGACCGCGGACGCGGGGATCAGCCCGGCGCGGGCGGCCTCGGCCGCCCAGGTGTCGTCCTCGGTCAGCCGCTGGAAGCAGCGCGTCGTGAACAGATACACTCTGCTGTCGCCGATCCAACCGACGGTCACGTGCCCGGTGCCGTCCCGTTCCCGTGTGATGATCGCCGCGGCCAGCGTGCAGGACGGCGCGCTGCGTCCGATGGCGGGCATCCGGGCCACCTCGTCCTGCGCGGCGGCCACGGCGGCGCGTACCGCCTGTTCGGCCCGGCCCGGGGGCGGCTCCTCGCTGAGCGGGCCGCCCAGCGGGCCTGGCGGGCAGGTCGGGGGATCCGGGTCCGGCCAGTCGGGGTCGTAGCCGTGGCCGCCGTGGCCGCTGGGGCCGCGGTAGCGATCATGATGGTCGGGTGGGTCGCGGTCCGTGCCGAAGTCCTCGTCGAAGCCGGTGCGGCCGAACCGGTCGGGGCCGGCCGGCCGGCCGCGGTCATGGCTGGGGCGGTGCTCCACGTCGTCCCGCTCCCGCCCGGGGTGGGAGCGGGTGACGGGCCGGGCGAGGACCGCCGCCGCGGTCGCCGCCGCCACCCGGGCCGCCGAGCGGGCGGCCGGCCCGGATCCGGGCGTGCTCGACACGCCGTCGCAGACCACCGCGATCAGCGTGGAGCCGACCACGAGGACGCCCATCGCGTCCTCGTTGGTGGTGTGCCGTACCCCTCGGTCGCAGACGCCGGCGATCGGGCCGAGGTCGATCTCACGATGGTCGGTGTCGCCGGTACCCCCCGGTGGTATGGCCCGCAGCGGCGTTCCACACGCTTCGCAGAAGCGGTCGCCCGGACGTACCGGAGCCGCGCACGCCGGGCAGCGACCCCCGTTCTGGTCGATTCCGTACCGTCCCTTCTCCGCTGCGGGGCCGTGGCCGGCCCGCCCGGTCTTGGTGGCTTCCGCCGTGGCCTGCCCACAGCCGATCACGTGCGTATCACCTGGTCGAACCAACGTCCACGGGCGGACGCGGCCTGCCGCCGCCGCCCTGGTGACGTACCGGGGCCAGGCCGTCGGGGCCGGGCCGGCATGCCGGCAGTATCGACCAGGGTGCCGCGGCGGCACCGCCGCCAGGATCCTTCCCGGCTGGGCGCGCGCCGCTCGACCTGTTGCGTGCCGGGGCCGGCCCGGGTGCCCGCCCGGCCGTGAGCGCGGCGCGGCGTCTGCTCCCGGCTCTGCTCCCGGCTCTGCTCCTGGCCCTGCTCCCAGCCCTGGCTCTGGCCCCGGGCCCGCGCCCGGTCCTGGCCCCGCTCTCGGCTCCGGTCCTGCTCCCGGTCCTGGCCCCGGCTCTGGCGCCGGCCCCGGATGCGGCCCCGGGGCCGGCCCCGGATGCGGCGCGCCGCGGCGGTCGACCGCCGCGCCGAAGGCATGCACCAGCGCGGCGGCCCGGTCGAGATCGGTCGGTGCCGTGTACAGCACCGACCGGGCCTGCTGGTACAGGCTGGTGAGTTCCGGCTCCTCGGCGACACCGCGTCCGGCCGCCTTGGCCTGCCAGCCGGCCAGCAGCCCGCGTAGGTCGTCGCGGGTGCGCAGCATGGCCGCGTTGGCCTCGGCGACCCGGCGGGCGGAGATCGCGGTGGCCTCCGCGAGCTCCCGCCAGCGGTCGAGGCCTCGGCTCGCCTCCTTCCAACGGCCCGCCGACGCCGCCGCGGCCAGCCGCTCGAGCCAGGTCCGCAGGCCGTGACGCTCGTCGTCGAGCACGCCGTCGGGCAGGCGGGTCAGGGACCTTCCTGGTGGCAGGACGCGGCCATGGGCCCGGTCGGCGTCCGCCGCGGCCCGCTCGATGAGGGCGACGATGCCGGCCAGCAGCTGGTGGGCCTCCCGCAGTGCCTGGGGCAGGGTGTCGTGCCGCCTGGCCAGCTCGTCCAGCCCGGCACCGGCCGCCGCGACCGCCGCCGCCAGCCGCGCGGACAGGCTCTCGGGCAGCGAGAGCGGATCGGTGGCGGCCTGTTCGGCGAACTCGGCCAGCAGACGGCGGGCGATGGCCAGGCCCGCGTCGTCGTCCAGGCGCAGCCGGGCGGCGGTCGCGGCGGCGGCGGCGATCCGCTGTTCGGCCGCGCCCACGGCGGCCAGGTGGGTGTTCCAGGCGGCTGTGATCTCGTCGACGCAGGTGCGTACGGTCCGTAGCGCCGCGTCGGTACGGCTGGCCAGCTCCGCCGGGCGCACGCCCCGCCGCGGCATCGGGCCGTGCAGCAGCGCGTCCAGCTCGTCGATGGTGCGGGCGTCCAGCCGGGCCCTGTCGCCGCGCAGGGCGCGTGCCCGTCCGACAAGATCGTTGAGGATGCCGTACCAGTGCCAGGCATCGGCCAACGTGTTCAACGCGGTCGTTGCCCGCCGGCGGGTGCCGCCGGTGAGCCGGTCCGGGACGAGCAGGGCCCGCTCGGGAGCGTTCTCCAGGGCTATCAGGGCGGCCGCCTGGGACGCGACCGCCTCCGACAGCGCGGCCAGGGTCCGGTCGATCCGCTCCTGGGCCGTGTTCGCCATGGTCACCGGCCGCGGTGCCGCGGGGCGGCTGGACCGGGCGTCGGGCCGATGGCCGTCCCGGTGGCCACGCCGGTGACCGGGCGTGGGACCGGCCACGGTGACAGGGCCGCGAGCGGCTGGCCGGCGCCGGTCACCTCGAGCGCTCCGTCGGGCCGGCGGGGGGTCATCGGTACCCGTCGCCGGCCCGGCGACCGCCCGTCCGGGTACGCCCAGTGCCGCTGGCGGCGGCTACTGTCCGTGCCGCTGTCCGTGCCGCCGGCAGGGTGCGGAGCCGGCCGGAGCCGGCGGACGTCCGCCTGTCGGGCCGTGCCTGACGTGCCGTCATCGCGGTCACCTGCGCTGCTCGTGATGATGTGGCTGCCCGTGGTGGTACGGGCCCGGCGGCGGGGTGCCTACTCCGGTGGATCCAGTGAACAGCGCCGAAGATGTGTTGGCCGTCACGCTCTGACGATAATGCTGCTGTCGCGGGGTTTGAGATAGGGGTTGTGCCCATCCGGTGTCGCTTTGCGGACAGACAAGCCGTTCGGACGCCGTCCGGGCGGGCCAGGTGTCCCGACACTGTCCTGGTGCCATGGCGGTAGCCGACCGTGATTACTTTCCGTCACATATTGGGCCGTCGCATAGTGGACGCCCGCTGGGCCGGTGCCCGGCCGCGTGGCCGGGCGAAGAGACAGGCCGTGGGGATGCGCGCCGCGGAACGAGGGCGAGGAGCGAGCCGTGGCGGGGATGCGGTTCGCAC
>NZ_CEVIVD010000042.1:12044-14546 GCF_982290655.1 Protofrankia sp. CiP1_Cm_nod3 | reverse complement strand
CGAGGTGGACTTCCCCCCGGCGCAGACCTGCTGTGGGCAGATGCACCTCAACACCGGCTACCGGGACGAGGCCGTGCCGTTGGTGCGGGGCTTCGTCGAGGCGTTCGAGGGATACGACGCGGTGGTCACCCCGTCGGCGTCATGCGCCGGCACGATCCGTCACCTGTATGCCCGGCTGGCCGCCGAGCGGGGTGACGCGGCGCTGCGGGACGCGGTGGCCCGCACGGCACCGCGGGTGTACGAGCTGACGGAGTTCCTCGTCGACGTGCTCGGGGTTGTCGACGTCGGCGCGTACTTCCCGCACCGGGTGGCCTACCATCCGACCTGCCACTCGTTGCGGGTGCTCGGGCTTGGTGACCGGCCCCAGCGGCTGCTGCGCGCGGTGCGCGGGCTCACCCTCGTCGACCTGCCGGCGGCCGAGGAGTGCTGCGGGTTCGGCGGCACGTTCGCGATCAAGAACGCAGACGTGTCGGTGGCGATGGGCGCGGACAAGGCACGCCACGTCCGCGAGACCGGGGCGGAGGTGCTGGTGGCCGCGGACAGCTCCTGTCTCGCGCACATCGGCGGACTGCTGTCCAGGTGGCGCTCGGGAGTGCGCGTCCTGCACCTGGCCGACGTGCTCGCCGGGACCGGCGACACACCCCCCGGGCCAGCCGCGTCCGGGTCAGCCGCGTCCGCGCCTGCCGGGCGGGCCGGGCAGGCCGGGCGGGCCACGGCCTGGTGGCGGGGACGGGCCCGGCCGGGGGGACGGCCGGCATGACAGCGATCTTCCTGGGGACGCCGGCGTTCCCGCGGGCGGCGCGGCAGGCACTGGCCGACACCCAGCTGCGCCGCAACCTCGCGCACGCCACCACGACGATCCGGGACAAGCGGGCCCGGGCCGTCGGCGAGCTCGACGACTGGGAGGCGCTGCGTCTGGCCGGAGCCGCGATCAAGGAGCGCACGTTACGGCATCTGGACGGCTACCTGGAGCAGTTCGAACGGGCGGTCACCGCGGCTGGCGGCCAGGTGCACTGGGCCGGTGACGCGGCCGAGGCCAACCGGATCGTGATCGACCTGGTCCGGGCCGCCGGCGTCGGCGGCAACGCCGATGGGCGGGCCGCCGGCGCCGGCGGGAGCGCCACCGGCGCCGGCGAGGTCGTCAAGGTGAAGTCGATGGTCACCGCGGAGATCGGTCTCAACGACGCGCTGGCCGCGGCCGGCATCACCGCGGTGGAGACCGACCTGGCCGAGCTGATCATCCAGCTGGCCGGTGACCGGCCAGCCACATCCTGGCCCCGGCGATCCACCTCAACCGGGCGGAGATCCGGGAGATCTTCCTGCGGGAGATGGCGGACGCGCCGGCCGGCCTGACCGACCAGCCGCGGGCGCTGGCCGCCGCGGCCCGCGCGCACCTGCGGCGCAGGTTCCTCACGGCGAAGGTGGGGATCTCCGGGGCGAACTTCGCGGTCGCCGAGAGCGGCACCCTGGTGGTGGTCGAGTCGGAGGGCAACGGCCGGATGTGCCTGACCCTGCCCGAGACCGTGATCAGCATCGTCGGTATCGAGAAGGTGGTGCCGACCTGGTCCGACCTGGAGGTGTTCCTCCAGCTGCTGCCCCGCTCGTCGACCGGGGAGCGGATGAGCCCGTACACCACGATGTGGACCGGTGTTACCGAGGGTGACGGTCCGCGCGCCGTCCACGTGGTGCTGCTCGACAACGGCCGCAGCCGCGCGCTGGCCGACCCGGTCGGCCGGCAGGCGCTGCGCTGCATCCGCTGCTCGGCCTGCCTGAACTCCTGCCCGGTGTACGAACGGACCGGCGGCCACGCCTACGGATCGGTCTATCCGGGCCCGATCGGTGCCATCCTCACCCCGCTGCTGAACGGGGTGGACGCCGGGCCGGTGGAGAAGGCGCTGCCGTACGCGTCGTCGCTGTGCGGCCGCTGTTTCGAGGTCTGCCCGGTGCGTATCGACATCCCCGAGGTGCTGCTGCACCTGCGCGGCCAGGTCGTCGACGCGGCGCGCACCCGCCCGCGGCCGGCGGCGGAGGCGGTCGGGATGCGCGCGGCGGCCTGGGCGCTGGCCCGGCCCGGCCGGCTGGCTGGCGTCCAGCGCGGTGCCGGTGCGGTGCGGCGGCTGCTCGGTGACCGGGAGACCGTCGGGCCGGTGCCGCTGCCCGGCCCGGCGGCGGCGTGGAGCCGGGCGCGCGACGTCCCGCTGCCGCCCCCGGAATCCTTCCGTGCCTGGTGGGCGCGTACCCGCGGCGAGAACACGGCCGCGGCAGAGGACGCTCCCACGGGCAGGGACGCCCCGACGACGGCAGGCACGCCCACCGCGGAGGACACCCCCGCGGTGGGGCGCATCCGTGGTGGGGAGGCCCCCGCGGTGGAAGGCGGCCGTGATGAGCGCGCGTGAGCAGATGCTGCGCCGGATCCGGGCGGCGCTTGCCGATGTGCCCGCGGCCGAGCGGCCCGAGGACGTCCCGGTTCCCCGCGACTATGCCCACCCGCGCGCGGCCAGC
>NZ_CEVIVD010000042.1:11358-11812 GCF_982290655.1 Protofrankia sp. CiP1_Cm_nod3 | reverse complement strand
ACGCGGCTGGCACGGCCGCCAGCACTGCCGACACGGCTGACGCGCGGCGGCGGTCGGCGGCGACGGTGGAGCTGTTCCACGAGCGGGTCGCCGACTACCGGGCCGTCGTGGACCGGGTGCGTCCGGACGGCCTGACCGCCGCGATCGTGCGGGCGCTCGCCGGCGCGCGCCGGGTCGCGGTGCCCGCCGGGCTGCCCGCGGACTGGCTCGCCGCGGCGGAACAGGCGGTGGCACGGGCCGGCGGGCAGGTGCTCCGGGACACCAGCGAGGCGCCGCTGTCCGTGCCCGGCCTGGACGCCGTCGACGCGGTGCTCACCGGCGCCGCGGTGGGGGTGGCCGAGACCGGCACGATCGTGCTCGACGGTGGCCCGGCCTGCGGGCGCCGCGCGCTCACGCTGGTCCCCGACGTGCACGTCTGCGTCATACCGGCCGGGGACGTCGTGGCCGGCGTCCC
>NZ_CEVIVD010000042.1:9463-10711 GCF_982290655.1 Protofrankia sp. CiP1_Cm_nod3 | reverse complement strand
AGCCGCGATCGCCCGTCTGCGTCCGGACCAGCCGCTGACCTGGATCTCCGGCCCGTCCGCGACCAGCGACATCGAGCTGGAGCGCGTCGAGGGGGTGCACGGCCCGCGCACCCTGCACGTGATCGTCATCGACGAGGGGCCGTCGCTCCCGGCGCGCCGGAAGAGCACCGATCATGATCCTTCCTGTGGATGATCGGGAAAGAACGCTCAGCTCATGGTCGACACAACTCCGCTACCCCAGGTCACAACTTCGCCACCTTGGGTCATGGCTCCGTCACCTCAGGCCTGGCCGAGCCCGCGGGTCCACAATGCCCGCGCGCTGATCTGTTCTGGCCGACTGCCGTACATGGGGCCTCCGGCCGTACATGGGGCGTTCGGCCGGGCCGGTGGGCCTCGTCGGATCTGTCGGCGTGTGACCTTTGGCGGGTGGGAACCGTACCCGTGGAGGGTATGCCTCCACCGGTCGGCATCGGGACGGACGCCGGAAACCCCGATCGGCCGGGACGGCATGGCGCGGGTGTACCGCGCACCGCCCGATGCCGCGGGTGGACGCCGGCAGGGGAGATGATGACGATGTGGTGGCATGGGGACGGTCCCGGCGGCTGGGGGATCGCGCTGATGACGATCAGTATGGTCGCCTTCTGGGCGCTGGTCATCGTGGCGGTGGTCGCCGTGATCCGCTACCTTGGCCGTCTCCCGCAGCAGCCACCCATGCCGCCTGTGCCGCCAGCACCACCGGCGCGGCCCTACCCGCCCACACCCGAGCAGGTGCTCGCCGACCGGTTCGCCCGCGGTGAGATCGACGAGGAGGAGTACCGCCGCCGCGTCGAGGTCCTGCGGCATCCGGGGCAGCTCACTGGACAAGCCCTGGCTCCGCCGGCTCCCGGCCCCGCCGCCCGGCCCTGACCGGAACACGGGTTCCCCGATCGGACGGGTTCCTCCCCGGGGCGGGCACCACGCGGCACAGGCCTCCGACGCCGCTGGCCACGTTGCCGGACGGCCATCCTGCCGGGCCGGACGGCCACTCTGCCGGGCGGCGGACCCGACGGGGGGCCGGGAAGCGTCGGCCGGTGACCGCCGCCGCTCCCCGGCTCCGGCCGGATGACGGTCAGCCGACGGGCAGGGTCACCGCGGCCGTGCGCAGGACGCCGGCGGTCTGGAACTGCACGAACAGCCGCCAGTTGCCAGTTCGCGGCAGGCTCGCCTCGAACGTCAGGGCCGGGCCGCCGTCCTTCCCGCCCACGGTCA
>NZ_CEVIVD010000042.1:0-9438 GCF_982290655.1 Protofrankia sp. CiP1_Cm_nod3 | reverse complement strand
TGCCCGTCGGATGCAGGTGGGCGAAGGCGAGGTCGCTCTCGTGGAAGGCGGTCAGGTGCGCGTAGGTGTCCAGGTAGAGCTGTAGGTCGGTGACGGGCCGGCCGCCCGTGGACACGGTGATCGTCAGGGTGCCCGCGTTCCTGGCTGTCAGCCCGCCGGCCAGGGCCAGGGTGTAACCGTCGACCGTGGCCGTGGCCGACGCGGGCGGCAGCGGTGTGTCGGCGGAACCGCCGGCGACGGTGACCGGCTGGCCGAGGACCGTCGGGACGTCCGCGCCCGAGGCGTCTGTGGTGACGAACGAGGCGTACACCCGGTACGCGCCCGGCCGGACGGGCTGGAGCGGCGCCGTCCAGGTGCCGTCGCCTTCCACGTCCGGGTGCACGTGCTGGAAGCCGGTGAGGTCCGACCGGATCAGGTACAGGTGCATCGGTTTGGTCTGGTCCAGCCTGAACGCGGTGACGGGCGTGCCGTCCCCGGCGGCCGTCCCGGTGCTGTGGGTGCCCAGCAGCGACATGCCCGAAGCATGATCGTGCTGTCCCGGGCCTGCCAGGATGCGGAACCGGAACGAAGTCGGCTGGTCGGCCGGCAGCGTCGACGCGACCGGGACGAACCGCAGCCCGGATGCCTCGGCGGCCAGGCCCTCCCCGGCCGGCAGCCCCTCCATACCCGGCATCCCGGCATGGCCGGGCATGTCCGTGCCCGGTATCCCGGCATGGCCGGGCATCCCTCCGGATGCCGGCATCCCGCCGTGCCCCGGCGTCGCGGGAGACGTCATCGGGTGCGCGATCTCCGGCCCGGTCGTGGTGGAGCTCCCACAGCCGGCCGCTGCCAGCCCGATCAGGAGCGTGGCACCGGCCAGCACACGTGCACAACGCGGGCGGACGGTGGATGGATACGAAACGCGGCCATACGAACACAGAAGTGCGTGCGAACGCGGAAATGTCAGCATTGGGATCGGAAGTCTTTCCGGACGGCGCGCGGCACGCGCGCGGATGGACAGCAACGTCGGACTGACCGGAGCCTTGCTCCGGTCAGCGGTGTTGCGTCACGTCCGGGATATGCACAACCTGGTCAGCAGGCCTGAACCGGCTGGCGGTGGGGCCCGGCGCCGCCGGCCACCGCTGTCGACGCCGGCGTACTGCCCCCTGACGGGCCACGTCCACGCGATCACGGCGATGCCCAGCAGGAGCGCCAGCAGACCGAGCAGGCCACCCGGCCCTGTCCGGGGCGGCAGCGACACGCACAGGGCGCCATGCCCGCCGGCACCGCTGGTGATCATAGCCACTGACGGTGGCACGGACGTCCCATGGCCGCTCGCCGGGGCGGACAGCGGCATGGGAGGCGGCACGGACGTCCCATGGCCGGTCATCGGGGCCGCCGCGGGCGGGTGCCGTACCTGCGGAGCCCCGTGGCCGGCGCCCAGGCCGTGGGGCTCCGTTACCGGCCCCGCCACTGCCGGCCCCGCCACTGGCCCCGCCGCGTGGGCGCCACCAGGGCATCCCAGCCCCACCGCCACACCGTGCATGACGAACAGCCCGGCCAGCGCGGTGCACGCCAGCAGCAGGCGGTACACCGCCGACACGCGACGGGGCGGTGCCAGGCGGGCCGCCGCCCGCGTCGGCACCGCTCCACCAGCCATCGCAGTCTCTCTCCCGCTGGAACCAACGGCTGTCCACCATGAACGGCTGTCCACCATGAACGGCTGTCCACCATGGTAGACAGCCAGCCGGGCACGGGGCGGACGGCCCGTTGCCGACGCGGCGTCCACAGGCCGCTCCTGCCCGTGGGACGTCCGGGAGCGGCCCCGGCAGCCAGGCCCGGGTGCGCGGGCCGTCGTCCGGCGGCCCGGTCCGCCTGGAAGCACCTGCCGCTGGCAGGCGTGTCCGTCAGGACGGCAGCAGCACGATCTTGCCGCCGAGGTGGCCGGCCCGGCTGGCATCGAGCGCGGCGGCCGCCTCGGTCAGCGGATACGTACGCCAGATCGGCAGCCGCAGACGGCCCTCCTTGATCAGGACGAGGATGTCCTGGATCGCCCGCACGGTGTCCTGCCCGCCGCCGCCGACGTGGAGGCGGACCCCGTGGTCGGCGGCGTCGAACGCGGCGATGGTGAGCACCCGCTCGGGCCCGCCGGCCAGCTCGATCGAGACGGGCAGCTCGCCGCGGCCCGACGCGTCGAGCACGGCGTCCACCCCCTGGGGAGCGGCCGCGCGCACCCGGTCCGCCAGGCCGTCACCATAGGTGACCGGGATGGCGCCGATCGAACGCAGCAGCTCGTGGTTGGACTCGCTGGCGGTGCCGATCACCCGCACGCCGCGGGCGACGGCCAGCTGCACGGCGAGGACGCCGACACCGCCCGCGGCAGCGTGGATCAACAGTGTCTCACCCGCGGTGACAGCGAGCAGCTCGAGCACCTTCCACGCGGTGCCGCCGGCGCCGGCGAGGCTGCCGGCGGTCTCCCACGGCACCTCGGCCGGCTTGGCGACAAGAGCCGCCGGATCGGCGAGCGCGAACTGGGCGTAGGAGGCGGTCAAGGACGAGCCGAGCACCTCGTCGCCGGCCGCGAAGGCGGTCACACCGTCACCGACCTGGTCGATGACACCGGCGACGTCACTGCCCAGGCCCGCCGGCAGGTCCAGTGTGACCAGCTCCTGCAGAGCACCCTGGAGGATCTTCCAGTCGACGGGGTTCACGCTCACCGCCCGCACCGCGATCCGCACCTGGCCCGGGCCCGCGACCGGGGCCGGGAGGTCGACGACGCGCAGCACGTCGCTGGTGCCGTACTCGGAGAACTGCGCCGCAATGGGCATCTGCTCGGCTCACAATCTGCTGATGGTCGCAACGAGTGGTCATTCACCTGGCCGGGGATGGTCCCACCGTCCAGACAGCGGACCGATTCGTCCTGACCTGCAACACTGTTGATCGCAATTTGTAACGTGGCCGTGTTGTGGCCGCCATGCAGGGCAGCGGCCGGCCAGGCCGGTCCGGGCCGGTGCCGGGTGGTGTCGCCGCCCTGGCCGAGGGGCTGGCCGAGGGGCTACCAGCCCACCTCGCCGGCCTGGACGGGCCACCTGCGACGCCGGGCCGGCTCGCGGGGCCGCCCCGGCCCGCTCCGCCCGTGCGGGGGCCGTCGACGTCCATCCGGTGGTCACCCGGTACTGGCTGGTAATCGTCCGACAATCGGTCGTTGCTCACTTGGGGTTCACTTTTTAGTCACCTGGTGTGACTATCGGCTGAGGCTGCCGCCGGCGTCAAAATGAATGCCAGGGCGGGGGACGGGGAAGATCCTGGTCGATCGTGATCGTCTGGCGTTTTCAAGGGATGGTGTCGCACGTCACAAACGACTTCATGGCCATGAATCGAGAGTAACGATGTGCTAAGAGTCGAAAAAGCTGTGCGATCATGTTTGTTTCGTGTCGGTGCCCGGTTCCTCGAGTGCTCCTGGCATGACCGAGGCGGGCGAGAAGACGCTGCGGACGTGACCTGTTCGCGGGGGAGGGATAGGCCTTGACAGCGTGTGGATCGGGCAACTGCCAGCGTATGGACGTCGGTCGTGGGGATTGTCCGTGTGGTTGTGCTGTCCTGCCTCGCGACGATGATCCCGGCTGGCGGAGGAGAGCCTCATGATCGCATCGGCGGCCCGGCTGATCGAGCGGGTGGTCAGCACGGCCTTCTATCCGCTGGCGGAGCCGGGTGGCACCGACTGGGAGTACGTGGTCTCTCGTACCCGGCAGGAGTTACACACCCACGGCTGCAGCATTCTGCACAACTTCATCCAGCCCGCCCGGCGTGAGGAACTACGGCTGGAATGCGCCGCGGTCGCCCCCCGGGCATA
The DNA here is from genome assembly GCF_982290655.1 of Protofrankia sp. CiP1_Cm_nod3. Taxonomy (NCBI): domain Bacteria; kingdom Bacillati; phylum Actinomycetota; class Actinomycetes; order Frankiales; family Frankiaceae; genus Protofrankia; species Protofrankia sp. CiP1_Cm_nod3. The sequence continues at coordinate 5,606 of NZ_CEVIVD010000042.1, read as the reverse complement.
CTATGACGTCGAGACCGTCAACGCCTACAACATAGCCGCCGACGCGGACCTGCCGGCGGACCATCCCGGCCGGCTGCCCATGCGGCGTGGTAACGCCTTCGTGGCGCGCGATCGCATCCCCGACGATTTCGTCATTCATCAGCTCTACACCAACGAGTTGTTCCAGCACTTCATTGCCAGTTGTTTCGAGCTGCCCCGGCTCCACGAGCTCGCGGATTCCCTGGCCGGGCTGTGCCTCAACGTTGTCACCCCGGGCATGGAACATCCATGGCACTTCGACACGAACGAGTTCGCGGTGAGCCTGATCACACAGGAGCCGACGGACGGCGGGGTGTTCGAGTACTGCCCGGGTATCAGGTCCGCGACGACGGAGAACTTCGCCGACGTGCGGGCCGTGCTGGCCGGCCACGGCGGGCACCTGATCCGTCGGGTGTCCCTGCGGCCAGGGGATCTGCAACTGTTCAGGGGCCGTTATTCGATGCACCGGGTGAGCGCCGTGCGTGGTGACACCGCGCGTCACTCGGCGATTTTCTCGTACAGCGAACGCCCTGGGGTGGTCGGCAGCGTGGAGCGGACGAGACAGCTTTTCGGCCGGGTGCTGCCCCAGCACCTGGCGGCCGCTGGAAACGCCGTGCGGGTCGACCAACTGTTGGATTAAGGCCGTTTCCGGCGGATGCCGGCCGGAGTGGGTTACGACCTGTTCCGGCCGGAAGATCCGCCGGACGCGGTCTGGGGGGGCGACCGGCAGCCCGGGCCCGATGCCGGTCAGTTGCCCGTTCCGTGATCCAAGGAGGAACCCAGCCCGTGCGTTTTGATGCCACCGGAAAAGTTTCACTCGATCACATCTACACCCAACCCGACCCGTACGCCTACTTCGACACGCTGCGCAGGCTCGACTATGATATCCCGCAGCTGGCGAAACCTCATTTCGTGAAGATCATCGAAGCGTGCCGGGAGTTACGGTGGGATTCAGGTATCAACATTCTGGACATCGGTTGTTCGTACGGTATCAACGCGGCTCTGCTGAAATGTGACGCGAGCATGGAGGAGCTGTACGAACGGTACTGCGACCGGGACGCGGGTACACCGGCCCGTGAGACGCTGCTGGCCCGTGACCAGGAGCTGGTCCGGTCGCGGGCCGACCCGCGCCGAATCCGCTTCGTGGGCCTGGACACCTCGCGGCCCGCCCTCTCGTACGCGCTCGCCGCCGGTTTCATCGACGACGCGGTGCACGCCGATCTGGAGGAGAAGGACCCCACCCCGCGACAACGCCGGCAGCTGGCCGGCGCCGACCTGGTCATCTCGACCGGCTGTATCGGTTACGTCACCCATCGGACCCTCGTGCGGGTGGTCCACGCGAACGACGAGCGCCGGCCGTGGATGGCGCATTTCGTCCTACGGATGTTCCCGTTCGAGCCCGTCGAGGAGAGCCTGGCCGGACTGGGGTACGAGACCGTTCATCTCGAGCACATGTTCCGGCAGCGGCGCTTCGCCTCTCCCCAGGAGCAGTCGCTCGTACTGGACACCCTGAGCAACGTCGGCGTGGACCCGAGTGGTCTGGAAACCGACGGCTGGCTCTACGCGCAGCTCTACGTCTCCCAGCCGCGCGGCACGAAGGGTTGCGTGGTCATCGACCTCGCAACCGGCAATGGATCACTAACCGGCAAGAAATCGTCCAGGTCCCCACAACCACCGAGCCCGAGGATCACATTGACTGTCAATCAGGAACTGAGCGTGACCCAGCGGCTGTCCACCCCGGCTACCGCCCCCGCCAGCCAGGAGCCACCCGCCCGTACGCCTGCCGAGCAGGAACTGTCCACCCGCACCTTCGGCAATGAGGACCTGCTGCCACGGGTGCCGCTGCCCGCCCTGGAGGAGAGCGCCGAGAGGTTCCTGGAGTGGGCCGCGCCGCTGCTGACCGCGGACGAGCTGGCTCGGACCGAGGCGGCGGTGGCCGCGTTCCGGCGGCCGGGCGGCCCCGGTCAGCGGCTCCACCAGGCACTGGTGGAGTACGACGCCACCGAGGGTGTGCACAGCTGGCTCGACACGTTCTGGCCGTCCCGGTATCTGGGCCGCCGCGACCGCATCGCGCTCAACGCGAACTTCTTCTTCCTGTTCAAGAAGTCGCCGCTGCGGCAGGTGGAGCGGGCCGCCGGGCTCATCGCCGCCGCCGTCAACCACAAACTGCAGCTCGACGACGAACGCATCCCGGCCGCCATCCAGCGGGGGCGGCCGCTGTCGATGGAACAGAACAAGTTCCTGTTCTCCACGACGCGGATACCCGGAGCCGAGCAGGACACCGTCCGCGTGCCGTACAGCGAGCAGTGGCCGGGCCCGTCCCGGGCCCGCCACATCGCGGTGTTCTTCCGCGGGAACATCTTCCACCTGGACGTGCTGGGCCCCGACGGCCGGCCGTACGCGTTAGACGATCTCGCGGCGGGCCTGGAGGCGATCCGGAAGGCCGGTGCGGCCCCGGCCGCGCCGGACAGCGCCGTCGGCCAGCTGACCACCAAGGCCCGGGCGGAATGGGCGGCCAGCCGGCAGACACTGATCGCCCACCACCCCGGCAACGCCGCCGCGCTCGACGAGGTGGAGACCGCGCTGTTCCTGCTGTGCCTGGAGGACATCACGCCCACGGACACCCAGGAGGCGTGCGACCAGCTGCTGTACGGCAACAGCGGTAACCGGTGGTTCGACAAGGCCGTCTCCGTGATCGTGTTCGAGGACGGCACCGCGGGTATCAACATCGAGCACTGCGGCCTGGACGGGACCACGATCCTCAGCTTCGTCGACTCGCTGCTGGGCTCCTCGCCCGAGGAGCACTCGGCGCGGTCGGGGGCCGTCCCCCAGGGCCTGCCGGACATCAGGCCCGTCGAGTTCGTGCTGGACGACGACCTGCGGGCCGACGTGCGGGCCGCCGACGAGGCGTTCGCGGCATACGGCGCAGCCACCGCCACGACCATCCTGTCGTTCGACGACTTCGGCGGGAACCGGGCCAAGCAGCTGCGGGTGTCACCGGACGCGTTCGTGCAGCTGGCCTACCAGCTCGCGCACAAGCGGGCCAAGGGGCTGACCGGCGCCACCTACGAGTCGATCGCCACCCGGCAGTACCGGCGCGGGCGCACCGAGGCGATGCGCGTCGTCACACCCGAGGTGCTGCGGTTCGTGGCCACGCTGGACGATCCGACGGCGGACGCGGCGGCCCGCCGGGCGGCCTTCCGGGCAGCCGCCGAGAAGCACGTGGCACGGGCGAAGCAGTGCCAGTCGGGACAGGCGCCCGAACAGCACCTGTGGGAGCTGCAGCTCATCCAGAAACGGCGCGGCGAGGAACTGGGGGTGACCGAGGCGCTCGACCTGTACGACAGCCCGGGCTGGGTGAAGCTGCGGGACGACTACCTCAGCACCAGCTCCGCGCCGTCGGTCAACATCGAGTACTTCGGCTTCGGCTCGACCAGCAGCCAGTGCATCGGCATCGCCTACGTGCTGCTGCCCGACCGCTTCAACCTCTACCTGAGCACACCGCGCGCGGTGGCCGACGGGCTGTACACCTTCGTCGACCGGCTCCGTGAAGCGGTCTACGAACTCCAGGCCCTCCTCGCCACCGAAACCCCGGAGAACTGACCCCGTCCCTTTCTCTCCGAACACCCACAGTTCTGCTTCTCCGTCGAGGTGGCGGTTGGACGGAACGGGTGACCCGTCACCCGCTCCGTCCGCCGCCTCCTCCGTTGACGACGAAGCCGCCGCCACCGGCGCCACCGCCGCCGGTGAGGCCGCCGCGGCCGCCGGTGAGGCCGCGGCCGGCTGGTCCGATGCCGGCGCCGCCGAGGCCGCGCGGGGTGGTGTTGCCGGTGGGCAGGGGGGCGTTCAGGTCCGCGAGGACGACCTTGTCGCCCTCGGACAGGCCGGACGTCACCTGGGTGAAGGCCGGGCCGACCGCGCCCACCCGCACCGGCACACTGGTCGCCCTGCCATCGCGCAGGACGGACACGACGTACCGGTTGCCGATGCGCAGCACGGCCGAGGTCGGCACGGCGAGCGCGTCCGTCGCGCTGGCGGTGACGATGGCCACGGCCGTGCCCGAGCCGGCGAACAGCTTCCCGCCGCCGTCGTCCAGGCCGATGGTCACCGGATAGGCCACCCCGGACGACGATCCCGACGACCCGGCCGAGGCCGTCCCGCCGGACGCGGTGGACGCCGCCGGGAGCAGGCCGACCGCCACCACGGTGCCGGTCAGTGGGGAGCTGGTCCCGTCGGGGGTGATCCTGGCCCTGGCGCCGATCTTCACAGCGGCCAGGTCGCTGTCGCTGACGGTCGTCGTCACCTGCTTGGCGTCCGGGTTCAGCACGACGATCGTGGCCGTGCTCGACCCGGTGCCGACGGACTGGCCGGAGGCGATGTTGACGGCGGCCACCAGACCGCTGATCGGGCTGACCATCCGTGCCTGCTCCAGGCTCTGCTGCGCCACCAGGAGCACGGCGTTGGCCGCGTCGACCGCGGCCTGGTCGGCGGCGATCTGGACGGCGGACGCCGGCGCGCGCGAGCCGCCCGCGCTACCCGCGCCACTCGCACGCGAGCCGCCCGCGCCACCCGCACGCGAGCCGCCCGCGCCACCCGCACGCGAGCCGCCCGCGCCGCCGGTGCCCGAGCCGCTCGCAGCGGACCGGCCTGTCGTGTCGCCCCCAGCCGTACCGCCAGGCACGGCGCCCCCGGCTGCCGTGCCGCCAGGCGTGTTCCGATCGCCGCCGGTAGCCGTCCCTGTGCTCCCGTTCGTGGTGCTCCCGTTTGTGCCGCCGGTCCCCGTCCCGGCTCCGGTCGGCCCGGACGACGGTCGGCCCGCGCCCGCATCCGGGTTCGCCCCGGTGCCTGGAACCGCTCCCAGGCCCGGGCTCGCTCCCGTTCCCGGGCTTGGGCCTGCCCCGGTGCCCGAGCCTGCTCCGCTGCCTGGGCTCGCGTCCGGCTGCCGCCCGGAGGACGGCCCAGGATGCTGCTGCCCTCCCGGGACCTGGGCCAGCAGTTGCGTGACCGCGGCGTCGAGGGCCGCTATGTCCGCCGCGACCGCGCGCAGACGCTCGTTGAGCGCCTCCTGCTCGGCGAGGACCTGCTGGAGCAGCGCCGCGCAGTCCGTGCCGTCGAGCGCCGGGCCGCTGGCCGCTGGTGTCGCGGCCGCTGGTGTCGTGGCCGCCGCCGGTGCCGTGGCCGTCGCGGTGGACGAGTGCAGGGATGCGGAGGTCGCGGTGCCCGCGCCCGGGCCCCCGCCGCCGGGCACGGCACCGGATGCCGACGCCCCCGGAGCACCACCCCCACGCTGGTGATCTCCGCTCTGGTGCAGGCCGTCCAGGAACGACTGGCACACCGACTGTTCGTGGGCGACATCGGCCTTGATCTGGGACAGCATCGTGTCGGCGGCATGCTGGTCGGCCAGCAGCCGCTGCTGATACTGCCTGACGAGATCCTCGGCCGGACCCGCTGTCCCGGTCGCACCCGTGCCGTCGGCGGCCCCGGCCGGTGGTGTGCCGGCCGTGCCCCCGCTCGCCGTTACCCGGCTCGCATCCCGCACCTGGCGCACATCCTGGGCGCCGGCCCGGCGCGAGGTGACGAACAGCGCC
>NZ_CEVIVD010000041.1:30604-41174 GCF_982290655.1 Protofrankia sp. CiP1_Cm_nod3 | reverse complement strand
CACCAGTCCTGGCCCCGGCGCCAGCCCAGCCTCGGACACTGGCCCTGGCTCCGGTGCCGGCTCCACCCCTGGCGCCCAGCCCGGCCTGCCCCCCGGCTCCCGGCCGTAGGCAGAAACCGGCGGGGCTCCGCCCCCGGCGTTGCCTCTGGTGCTCAGCCCTGCCCCTCCGCTGTAGGTAGAAACCGTTGTCATCGCGACGGTAGCCACCTACGGCAGCGGAGGCCGTAGGTGGCTACCGCTATGGGAACGACGGTTTTCACCTACGGCCCGGGGTGGCCGCAGGGCTGCGGCTGGAGTGCTGGTCAGGTAACCATGCGTATCCCCCCGAACGGTGGCACGCTTCGATAGAAGCCAGCCACCGGAGAAGATCGGCGCGACTTTGTCGTTGTGTACGCTTTTGCGACCAAAAAGCGTACACAACGACAAACTCACCTGGATCATGGCCTGTACGGGTGGGTGGTCGTAGATGGGATCCGCGCTACTTGACCGGCGCTCCAGCCACAGGCAGGGCAGGCCACGGGCAGGGAGGGCTGCCGTCGCGGCAGGGACCGCGCGTGCCTCGCGTGGTCGCGTCGAGGGTGTGGCGTCGAGCGGGCCGCGCCCCGGCGGGGGCAGGTCCGTAGGCTCAGGGGTGTGGCGCGGGCCGGAGATCTGCGACAGCTCCTCGGGCTGACGGGATTCCGGCGGCTCTATGCCGCCCGCCTGAGCTCGCAGGCCGCCGACGGCGTGTTCCAGGCGAGCCTGGTCAGTTACGTGCTGTTCTCCCCGGAACGGGCGACGTCGGCCACGGCGCTCGCGGCGTCGCTGGCGATCGTGGTGCTGCCGTTCAGCGTCATCGGCCCGTTCGCCGGGATCGTGCTCGACCGGATCTCCCGGCAGCGGATGCTGGTGGTGTGCGCGCTGGCCCGGGCGGTGCTGCTCGTCCTGCTCGTCCTGCTCATCGCGGCCGGCCACACCGGCGCCGACTTCTACGCGAGCGCGCTCGCGGTGTTCAGCGTGAACCGTTTCGTGCTCGCGGCGCTGTCCGCGGGGCTGCCCGTCGTCGTCCCGACCGGGCGGCTGGTGACGGCGAACGCCCTGTCGGTGACGTCCGGGACGGTCATGACGCTGGTCGGCGCCGGGATCGGCAGCGGTGTACGGGGGCTGGCCGGCGGTGACGACGCGGGCGTCGCCCTGGTCGCCGCGCTCGCGGCCGTGGCCTACCTGGCCGCCGCGGGTACCGCCGGCCGCGCCGGCCGGTACGAGTTCGGGCCACTGCGCCCCACACCCGGGCAGGGGGTCCTGCGTGAGGCCCGGCAGGTGGTCGTGGAGCTGGCGGCCGGCGCCGGCCATCTGTGGCGGCGGCGCCCGGCCCGGTACGCGCTCGCCACGCTGACCGGCTCGCGGGCGGCGTACGGCCTGACGACGGTGATGGCTGTCCTGCTCTACCGCAACTACTTCACCGGCGCGGACGGTGGCCTCGGCGGTCTCGCGCTGCTGGTGACGGCCAGCGGGGTGGGCACGGTGGTGGCCGCGTTCGCCACCCCGCGGGTGACCCGGCTGGTCAGCAAGCAGGTCTGGATCAGCCTGGTGCTGCTCGTCGTCGGGATCGCCGAGATCGCCCTGTGCCTGCCGTTCTCGTCACCGCTGCTGATCGCGGCCTCGGTGCCGATCGGGTTCGCCGCCCAGGCGAGCAAGATCTGCGTGGACACGATCGTCCAGGAACAGACCGAGGACGCCTACCGGGGCCGCGCCTTCTCCCTCTACGACCTGTTGTTCAACGTGGCCTATGTGGCCGCCGCGGCGCTGGCGGCGATCACCCTGCCGCCCACCGGGCGGTCGCCCGTCATGGTGCTGGTCGCCGGCGGCGGCTTCATCGTGTGCGCGCTGCTGTACCTGCGGGCCCGCGGCCCGCGGACGCCGGCTCCCGGGCCGGCGGTGGCCACCGCCCGCCGCCTGCCCGCGGCCACCGCGACGGCGGATCCCAGCGCGGCGGGCCAGCCCCACCGGTGCGCCGACGCCCCCGCCTGACCGAGCCCGGGGCCCCGGGCCCCGAATTCAGGGGCCCGACACCAACGTCCGAGCCTGACCGTGCTTGACACAACGCCTGACCGGCCCCGGACACAACACCTGACCGGGGCCGGACACAGCGGTGCCCGGCCACCCCCTCCGGGTAGCCGGGCACCGTTCACCGGTGGCCTCCGCGGTCGTCGTCCGCCTCGGACGGCCGTGCCGTTGTTCGCCCCGTGCAGGCTGTTCGCTCCGGGTGGGTTATTCGCCCCGGATGAACTCCTCCACCTTGTCCCGGGCGATGTTGTCCCGGTACTGCTCCGGCGGCGACTTCATGAAGTAGGAGGACGCCGCGAGCAGCGGCCCGCCGACACCCCGGTCAAGAGCGATCTTGGCGCAGCGGACCGCGTCGATGACGACGCCGGCGCTGTTCGGGGAGTCCCAGACCTCGAGCTTGTACTCCAGGTTCAGCGGCACGTCGCCGAACGCGCGGCCCTCCAGCCGGACATAGGCCCACTTGCGGTCGTCCAGCCAGGCGACGTAGTCGGACGGGCCGATGTGGACGTTGTCCTTGCCGATCTCGTGGGAGAGCTGGGAGGTCACCGCCTGCGTCTTGGAGATCTTCTTGGACTCCAGCCGGTCCCGCTCGAGCATGTTCTTGAAGTCCATGTTGCCGCCGACGTTGAGCTGCATCGTGCGGTCCAGGACGACGCCCCTGTCCTCGAACAGCTTGGCGAGCACCCGGTGGGTGATGGTGGCGCCGACCTGCGACTTGATGTCGTCGCCGACGATCGGGACGCCCGCGGCACGGAACTTCTCCGCCCATTCGGGACGGCCGGCGATGAACACCGGCAGGCAGTTGACGAAGCCGACGCCGGCGTCGATCGCGGCCTGGGCGTAGAACTTCGCCGCCTCCTCGGAGCCGACGGGCAGATAGCAGACGAGGACGTCGGCCCGGGCCTCGCGCAGGGCGGCGACGACGTCCACCGGGGTGTCGTCGGACTCGGCGATCGTCTCCCGGTAGTAGCGGCCGAGGCCGTCGAGGGTGTGCCCGCGGGCGACCGTGACCCCCAGCGGAGGCACCTCCGCGATCTTGACCGTGTTGTTCTCGCTGGCGCCGATGGCCTCCGACAGGTCCTGCCCGACCTTCTTCGCGTCCACGTCGAACGCGGCGACGAACTCCAGGTCCCCGACGTGGTATTCCCCGAGCTGGGTGTGCATCAGGCCCGGGACCTGTGCGGACGGATCAGCGTCGCGGTAGTACTCGACCCCCTGGACGAGGGATGCGGCGCAGTTGCCTACGCCGACGATGGCGACACGTACCGAACCCATGACGGTCTGCTCCTTCTGCGATTGTGGAAGGCGGATGGGTGGGATCCGGGGCGAGGCGGCACGCCGGCGCGGGCACTAACGCGCGGGCGGGGCCTCGTTGCCGTCTCCCCCCGGATCCGGCGGCGTCGGCGGCGCCGGATCCGGGGACAACTCTGTGGATGTTTCGATGGGCGGCCCGCTGGACGGCCCGGCGGCCGCCGGGCGCGCCCGTCCGCCGGCCGGTGCCTGTGCGCGCTCCGTCTCGATCAGCTCGGTCAGCCAGCGGACCTCGCGCTCGACGGACTCAAGGCCGTGGCGCTGCAGCTCGAGGGTGTAGGAGTCGAAACGCTCGCGGGTCCTGGCCAGGGCGGAACGGACCTTCTCACGCCGTTCCTCCAGCCGGCCGCGGCGGCCCTCGAGGATGCGCAGCCGCACGTCCGCGTCGGTCTTGCCGAAGAACGCGAACCGGATGCCGAACATCTCGTCCTCCCAGGAGGACGGGCCGCCCTCACCGAGCAGGGCGGCGAGGCGCTCCTTGCCCTCGGCGGTGAGGGTGTAGACGACGCGGCTGCGGCCGCCGAGACGGTTCGCGGCGCTGGAGTCGTCGGCCGTGACGTAGTGCTCGGCCTGTAGCTTGCGCAGGCAGGGGTACAGCGAGCCGTAGCTGAAGCGATGGAAGGTCCCCAGCACGGTGTTGAGGCGTTTGCGCAGCTCGTAGCCGTGCATCGGGCTTTCGGAGAGCAGCGCGAGGACGGCCAGCTCCAGCATCCTCGCTCCTTTCCTCGGAAGTCATCGGAAGTCAGCCGTGACACTGATGTGACCGGTGTGTCCGGGACGGCTCCGCGTCGCGATCCATCGGCTTGATCTTTTTGGCTGTGCTGGCCCGGTGATGGGACGTGCTGGTCCGGCGGTGAGCCGTGCCGCCGCGGGCCGTATCACCGCGAAGCCGTATCCGCGTGAGCCGTGCGGGGCCGTACCTGCCCGGTGCCGCACCCGGCCGGGATATCTCCAGCTGCGACGTCTCCGGTCGGGATGTCTCCGGTCGGGATGTCTCCGGTCGGGACGTTTCTGCATGACATATCGTTTCGATACATCGAGCATGCCACTTCGGGATAACGAAGGCAACCAGGGGTGTCCGGCGCGGAAAGCCGGGATGGCCGGATCGTTGCCATCGGCCCGGAGCTCACCCTTGTCGGTATTTGCCTGGACAACCATCACGTACCGTGTTCAGTACTCGGAGCTCTTCCGGTGTCGCAGGGGCTTGTGTCCGGAGCGTCTGCCAGTGCGACGCATCCGGCGTACCGTCTTATGGCATGCGTCCACGGTCGGTTGTCGACTACGCGCTCGCCCGGCGGGCGACACTCGCTGACCTGCATGCCGGCAGAGTGTCGGCCACGGATGTGTGTGACGCGCACCCATACCTGCTGCGGGCGGCCAAGCACCACGGGGAGGCGACCGGCAGGCGCTGCCCGGTCTGCCGTGGACGCGAGCCGTTGATCAACGTCACATATACCTACGGTGACGAGCTCGGCGTGAGTTCCGGCCGGGTGCGGGCGACCAGGGACCTGCCGGCCCTCGCGCGGCAGTTCAGCGAGCTACGGGTCTACGTCGTGGAGGTCTGCACGTCCTGCTCCTGGAACCACCTGATCATGTCGTTCGTGATCGGGACCGGCCGGCCCCGGGTCAGGCGGACGGCCCGCCGCAGGACGGCCGAGGAGTAGCCGGGAAGAGGAGCGGCCGGGAACAAGAACGAGGAGCGGCGGGACGGCCGGGGCCCGGGCCCGCCGTCACCGGGTTTCCCACGTGTTGGCGGGAACCCGGTGCATGTGTGCCTGTGGGAGGCGGCGTACCGTCTGACAGCAGCCACCGACGACGCGGGGTTCACTCCCGCAGCCACGGACGGGACTGTCAGTGAGGCCAACATCTACGATCGGGACGTGTACCCGCGCGATGACGACGGCCGTACGCATGTGCGCCGTACCCCGGCCGACCGTGCTCCGGCCGAAGGGGATCATCCGGATGTCGGCTCTGTGAACGGCCACCTGGACAGCCGCCCGCACGGGGCGGCCCGGCCCGACGGTGACGGCTCCGACCGGGCGGGTGCCACCCCCGGCGGTGCCGCGTACGGCGACGCGGGCCGGACGGCGGTGCGCGACGAGCGAGGCGGCCAGCCCGCGGACAGGCGGCCTGCCGACAACAGGCCCGTCACCAACAGGCCTGTCAACAACATGTACGACACGACCGACCGGGCCACCATGGAGCGCATCGGCGTCCGGGAACGCACCGCCGACTCCACCACCTACGTCCGCCGTCCCCGCCCGGACGACGTCCCTGCCGCGGCCCCGGTCAACGGCGTCCGCGGACGTGCGCGTGCCGGCGCGGGCCCGGCGGATCCCCCGGGCGTGCCGCCGGGACGCGCCGATGATCGCCATGGCCTCGAGGGCGGGGCGCAGCAGCCACCGGTCCGGCCGGGTCAGGGAAGACGGGGGCCGATGTTCTGGCGGAACCGCCCGTTGTGGCTGCGGCGGCTGGTCATGTTCGGGCTGCTGTCCGGCGTGCTGATGTTCGCCGCGCTGGTCGCCGTCCTCTACTCCCTGACGAAGATACCGCTGCCGGCGGCCGTCAACGCCGCCGAGCAGACGTCCATCATCACCTACGCGGACCGCAGCACCGAGATCGCCAAGATCGGGACGGTCAACCGGACGGACGTCCCGCTCTCCGAGGTGTCGGTCGACGTCCAGCACGCCGTGCTCGCGGCGGAGAACAAGAACTTCTACAGCGAGCCCGGCATCTCCCCGCGGGGAATCGCCCGGGCGCTGTGGGTGAACGTCCGCGGCGGTGAGATCTCCCAGGGCGGGTCGACCATCACCCAGCAGTACGCCAAGAACGCCTATCTGACACAGGAACGCACCTTCTCCCGTAAGATGAAGGAGATCGTCCTCGCGGTCAAGCTCGCCCGGAAGTACTCCAAGGACGAGATCCTCGAGTCCTACCTCAACACGATCTACTTCGGCCGGGGGGCGTACGGCATCGAGGCCGCGTCCAAGACGTACTTCGGCAAGCCGGCCAAGCAGCTCAGCGCGGAGGAGGGCGCGGTCATCGCCGGGCTGATCCGCTCCCCGAACGCGCTGGACCCGCGGGTGACCCCGGCCGCCGCCGAGCGCCGGTGGCACGAGGTGCTGGACACGATGGTCGAGAAGGGCTGGCTGGACGCGTCCCGCGCGACCCCGGAGAAGAAGCCGCCGGTGACCCAGGAGCGGGACAGGTCCAACGGCATGGCCGTCTCCTCCCCGCAGGCCGCCTACATCCGGGACCAGGCCAAGGACGAGCTGATCGCGGCCGGGATCACCGAGCAGCAGATCAACCTGGAGGGCCTGCGTATCCAGACCAGCATCGACCAGGGCCGGCAGACCGCCGCCTACCTGGCCGTGACGAACGTGCTGGCCAAGCCCTACACCGCCGTTCCCGACCTGAAGACCGGCCTGGTCGCGGTCGAGCCGGGCACCGGCCGGGTGCTGGCCTGGTACGGGGGCACGATCTACGGCAAGGGCGACAACGGCCAGACCTCCTACGTCGACAACGTCTCCGGGGCGCAGGTGCCGCCGGGGTCGACCTTCAAGCCGATCACACTGGCGGCCGCGCTGCAGAAGGGGGTCAGCCTCAAGTCGGTCTACGCGGCCCCGGACGTGCTGGAGATTCCCGGCAAGGCCGCCGACGGCAGCGGGACGTACGTGGTCCGCAACGACGAGGAGCACGGCAACTTCGGGTACCTGAACCTGATCGACGCGACCGCCGAGTCGGTCAACACCGTCTACGTCCCGCTGGGCATCGAGGCCGGCATCGGCAACGTCATCTCCACCGCGCGCGCCCTGGGGGTGAACAAGGACGTCCCACTGACCGACGATGGCGGGGTGACCCTCGGCCGTGATGGCATCACCGCCAAGGACATGGTCGCGGTCTACGGAACCTTCGCCAACGCCGGCAAGGCCGTCGCCCCGCACCTGGTCGACCGGGTGATCGACGGCAAGGGCAAGGTCATCTATGAGGGGCCGACCAACGCGAAGACCGCCATCCCCGCGACCGTGGCGGCCGACGTGACGTACGCGCTGCAGTCGGTCCTGAAGAGCGGCACGGGCAAGGCGGCGCAGCTCGCCGACGGCCGGCCGGCAGCCGGCAAGACCGGCACCACCGACAACTTCCGGACCGCGTGGTTCTGCGGTTACGTCCCGCAGGTCGCGGCCTGCGTGAACATGTTCCGCGGTGACGGCGGGGTGAGCAAGGCGACCGCGCTGACCGGGATCCCCGGGGCTACCGGCGGTGTCTACGGCGGTGGCTACCCGGCGAAGATCTGGAAGGCCTTCATGGACGGCGCTCTCAAGGGCGTCGCACCCCAGAGCTTCCCGACGCCGAAGTACGGTGGCACCGTCACCAACGCGTCGCCGTCGCCGACCCCGCAGCCGACCTTCTCACCGACGCCCACCGCCTCACCCGAGGTGACGCCGCCCGCGGACGTACCCGACCGCGACCGCCATGGGCGCCCGACGACGCTGTTCCCACCGTCGGCGGAGCCGACCGCGTCCACCGGCGGGCAGGGCGAGCAGTCACCGACCCCGAAGCCGGGGAATCCGAGGATCAACGACGGCAGGTTACCGCCTGACCAGGACCCGACCGCCTGAGCCCGCGGCGCGGGAGCCGTCGGTCGCGGCTCCCATGGCGCGGGAGCTGTCGGTCGCGGCTTCCACGGGGTGGGAGCTGTCGGTCGCGGCTTCCACGGGGTGGGAGCCGTCGGTCGCGGCTCCCACGGGCTCCCCGGACCGGGACCGGCCGGATCCCCCCACCGTCGAACGGGAGGGCGTGTTGCACGGGTGACAATGGCACATGGCCAGGGCGTCTCTGATGGATGTTGGCCGATGCGGGTGGTGATCCAGGCTGCCTCCCGCGGGGCGCAGGACAACGGGGTCCCCGTGCGGCGCGCAGCGCCGGACAGGGGGCGTTCCACAGCCGGGCCATGGGCGGCGACAACGCGACGGGTGGCCGGCTGGGTGCCGCCCGCCCGATCGGACATCCGTCAGACCCGTCCTGGCTCCTCCGGGATCTCCCGGATCGATGCCGGCGTCCACCGCGTCGAGGTGGCAGGACACCGGCACCGGCGGCGACCGGCCCGCCCGCCCGGCCACCGGATGCCGCGGTGGGCTGCCGGGCGGTCCCGGTGGGCCCGCGGATGACCGTGCGGCCGCTGGCGGCCGGGACGGGTGGCGAGCGCTCGCCGCGGGCGGCACCCGTCACCCCGGTCTGCCCGTCCCGGGAGGACCCGGTGGTCGCCGGTGCCAGCATGCTCGTCGGCGGCCCGCCGGGCGATCACGCCCGCATCGGCGCCAGCCGGAGCTGGTGGACGCCGCTGCGGATGCTCATGGCGTTCACCATCCTCGCCTGCGTCCTCGCGTACGCGCAGAAGCTGCCCTGCAGGGACACCCGCAACTGGTCGGACGAGTACCAGTACACGCGGATGTGCTACTCCGACGTGGTCGCCCTCTACGGCCAGGAAGGCCTGGCCACGGGCAAGCGCCCCTTCCTCGACTACCCGACCGAGTACCCGCCGCTGATCGGCGCGGTCATGCAGTTCGCGTCGTCGGTCGCCGGCGTCGCCTCGCCGTCGCAGCCGGTGTACCGGAACGAGGACGGCAGGCAGGTGCTGGCCGGCTACACCATCGACCAGCGCACCGCCGTCTTCTACGACGTCACGGCCCTGCTGTTCCTGGTCATGACCTGCGTGGCGGTCTTCTGTACGGCGCTGGCGGCGGGCCGGGCCCGGGTATGGGACGCGGCCCTGTTCGCCCTCGCCCCCGCCCTGGTGCTGCATCTGCTGACCAACTGGGACATCGTCGCGGTCACGTTCGCCGCCGCCGGACTGCTGGCCTGGTCACGCCGCGCGCCCGTGCTCGCCGGCATCCTGTTCGGGCTCGGGGCGGCGACCAAGTTCTACCCGCTGCTGTTCCTGCTGCCGCTGGCTGTGCTGGCCCTGCGCGCGGGCCGGGGCCGGGCCTTCGTGCGGACCATGGCGGCGACGGTCGTGACCGCCGCGGCCGTGTGGGTGCCGCTGTGGCTGATCGCCGGCTACTTCACCGAGGACCAGCGCACCGGCGACAGCATCTGGACGACGTTCCGGGCCGGTGGCGACTGGCTCGCGCTGCTCGACGGCCATGCTCCCGGCGGGGCCACGAACGCGATGCTGCGCTTCGTCGACCTGAACTCGCAGCGGGGCCCGGACTGGGACTCCCTGGCGTTCGCAGCGACCTGGCTGGCCGGCTCCTTCTCGCCCCGGGCGTTCGGGCCGCTGCATCTGATCGCCATGCTGCTGGCCGGCCTGCTGCTGGTGGCGGCGGGTTTCGCGGCCGCCGCGCGCTGGCCGGCGCGGCGGCTACCGATTGCGCTGGCCGGGCTGGTGAGCTGGCTGCTGGTCGTGGTCGCGGTCCCGAAGGTGCTCGGCAGCGTCCGGGACGACGGGATCCCCACCGGCACCCTCAACGTCGTCTCGATGATCGCTCTCGGGACGCTGCTGGTCGGCATCGCGGCGCTCGGCTGGTTCGCGCCGCGGCGGCCGCGGCTGCCGGCGCTGCTGTTCCTCACCGTCGTCGCCTTCCTGGTGACCAACAAGGTCTTCTCCCCGCAGTACACGCTGTGGCTGGTACCGCTGGCGGCGCTGGCCAGGCCGCGCTGGCCGGCGTTCCTCGCCTGGCAGGCCAGCGAGGCGTACGTGCTGCTCACCCGGTTCCTGCACTTCGTCTACAACGACACCAACGCAGCGCACGGGATCGGCCGCGGCTGGTTCGTGGGCGCTGTCGCCATCCGCGATCTCATGCTGTGCGTGCTGGCCGGGCTGGTCATCCGCGAGATCCTGCGACCGGAGCTGGACGTGGTCCGCGCGACCGGGGCGGACGACCCGGCCGGCGGCGTTCTCGATGGCGTCCCGGACCGTCGTGGCCGGCGCCGTACGGCCGTCCCGGCGCAGGCCGTCGCCGGAGCCACCGCGGATGCCGGCCGGGACGCGCGCCGGGACGGCTACCGGATGTCTCCCCACCGTTCGATGGCCGGCGGTGGGCGGCGAGGCGGACCGTCCACCGCGGGTACCAGCCCGTGACACCGGCACCGGATGGCCCGCTGGCGGATCCTGCCGGGCCGGGCCGTACCGGAGCGGAGCCGACCGGAGCGGGCCAGACCGGAGCGAGTACCGCTGGATCAGGCGTCGCCGGATCAGGCCATACCGGCCCGG
>NZ_CEVIVD010000041.1:28510-30304 GCF_982290655.1 Protofrankia sp. CiP1_Cm_nod3 | reverse complement strand
TGGGGCCGGCTGCCGCTGGCCGTCCAGGCCACTCTGCCGGTGTGGGCCGCCAGCCGGATCGCGGTGATCGTGCTCTCGCTGGCCGCGTCCCGGGCGCTCTCCGGCCATCCGCTCGCGCAGCTGCCGGGGCTGAACACGTTGTGGGACCGCTGGGACGTCGGCCTGTTCACCAAGGTCGCGCGGTTCGGCTACGTCTCGCCGGAGTACACCGACCGCACCGAGGTGGACTTCCCCGGATTCCCGCTCGCGATACGCCTGGCACACCTGGTCGTCCCGGACTGGACCTTCGCCGGGATGGTGGTCTCGTTCGTGGCCGGGGCCGCGGCCGTGGCGGCCATCTGGCAGATGCAGATGGACGACCGGACACGAGCGGACGGCGCGACAGCGCGCCGGACACCACTGCGGCCCGGGCACCGGACAGATGTCAGGGGCCGGACGGATATCAGAGACCGGACAGCCGCGACAGGCCGGACAGCCGCGACAGGCCGGACAGCCGCGACAGGCCGGACAGCCGCGACAGGCCGAAACAGCGCACCGAGCGTGCAGGACGCGCCGGGTGGGTGGTCGGCACCGGACGGGCGGGGCGGGCCTGACCGGCGGGGCGCGGATTTCGCGGTCGTCGCCGTCGTGCTGTTCCCGTACGCGGTGTTCCTGTGCGCCGCGTACTCCGAGGCGGTCTTTCTCGGTTTCGCCACCACGTCCTGGCTCGCGGCGCGCCGGCAGCGCTGGTGGCTGGCGGGTCTGCTCGGCGCGGGCGCCGCGTCCACCCGGGTCACCGGTATCCCCTTCTGCCTGGCGCTGGCCGTCCAGTACGTGGTCAGCCGGCGGCGCGCGGGACTGCCGGTGTTCGCGCCGGCGGGGCTCGCGCTCGCCCTGCCGCCACTGCCCGTCCTCGCCTTCGTCACCTACCTGCGGACGCGCACCGGCCACTGGGACGCCTACACGCAGGCCATGCGGGACGGCTGGCACCGGTGGGTCGACTGGCCGTGGGAGGGCTGGCGGGCGAGCTGGCGCTCGGCCTTCGACACGTCCCAGTCGTCGGCCTTCACCTGGTTCTGGCGCGGCGAGGTGGCCGCGGTCGTCGTCGGGGTCGTGGTGACCGTGGCGCTCCTGCGCTCGGCCCGTTTCGGCGAGGCCACCTTCGTCGGCGGCGCCACGCTGCTGATGAGCTGCTCGAACTACTACGCCTCGGGCATCCGGACGATGCTGGTGGCATTCCCGGTCTACCTGCTGCTCGGACGCGTCGTGACGCGCCGGCCATGGGTGCGCCCGGTGTACATCTGGCTGTCGGCCCCGGTGATGGCGGCCTTCGCCGTCGCCTTCACCCAGGGCCAGTGGGTCGACTGACACCGGCCCGCGCGTCTTCACCGTCCCGCGGCAACGCGGCAACGCGGCAAGTCGGCAAGTCGGCAACGCTGTTGCGTTGTGATTCTGATGCTGCCGGGACAGCATCAGAATCACAACAATCATGGAACCCGGACCCATCCGACGCCGGTGGCGCGGGCGGGACGTGGAGCCGTGGGGAGCGTCTGCGAGGAGTGTCCATGAAGAGCGTCACTGTCACAGGCCGCGGGTCCGCGCCGTTCGTCGTGTCCGTCGGCCTGGCCGCCGCCGTGGTCGTGACGGTGGTCGCCGCGATCTGGCCGGCACCCGGCCGGCACGTGCACGGCCTGCTGGTGGTGATCTCGTTGACGCTTGTCGCGGGAGTGGCCGGCGCCGGTCTGCGGGTGGTCGCCGCCGAACGCCGGCGTGCGGCCCGCGAGAGCCGCGAGGTGACGGACGGCGGCAGTGGAT
>NZ_CEVIVD010000041.1:13498-28134 GCF_982290655.1 Protofrankia sp. CiP1_Cm_nod3 | reverse complement strand
GGCGGACGCCGGCCCGCGACCGGGCGGGATCGGGCCGGACGGTATCGAGTAGTGTTTGCGACGTTGCCGCTGGTCGGTCCACGCGGGTCCGCTCCGCGTCCGGCCGTGTGCGGCATTGTCCCTCCTGCCACGGAACCCTCCGTGGCCGCCCGAGTCCACAGGAGGTGGGTTCACCCTTGCCACGGCATTACGAACTGATGGTGATCCTCGAGCCGGATCTTGAGGATCGCACGGTGGCGCCGTCCCTCGACCAGTACCTGACCGTCGTCCGCTCCGGCGGCGGCGTGGTGGAGAAGGTCGACGTCTGGGGCCGCCGCCGGCTCGCCTACGAGATCCGCAAGAGTTTCGAGGGCATTTACGCCATTATCGACCTGCACGCCGAGCCGGACGTCGTCGCCGAACTCGACCGTCAACTCGTCCTCAACGAATCGGTGATCCGTACCAAGGTGATCCGGCTGCCCGAGAAGAAGCCGCGGCGGCGGGCCGCGGCCTGAAGGGAGCGGCCCCATGGCCGGTGAGACAGTCATCACGGTGGTCGGGAACCTGACGAACGATCCCGAGCTCCGTTTCACGCCCAACGGCGCGGCCGTCGCCAGCTTCACCGTCGCCTCGACCCCGCGCACCCTCGACCGGGCCACCAACGAGTGGAAGGACGGGGACGCGCTGTTCCTGCGCTGCTCCATCTGGCGGCAGGCCGCCGAGCATGTCGCGGAGTCGTTGCAGAAGGGCGCCCGGGTCATCGTCCAGGGCCGGCTCAAGCAGCGGTCGTTCGAGACCCGCGAGGGCGAGAAGCGGACCGTGGTCGAGCTGGACGTCGACGAGATCGGCCCGTCGCTGCGGTACGCCACCGCCAAGGTCGTCAAGGCCGGTCGTGGCGGTGGCCCTGCCGGCGGCGGATACGGTGGGCAGCCTGGCGGATACGGTGGGCCGCCGGCGTCCGGAGGGCCGCCCGCGGGCGGTGGCTACGGCGGGCCGTCCGGTGGCGGCTCGGGGTACGGCGGCGGGCCTGCCGACGACCCGTGGTCGGCGTCGCCCGGCGGCTACTCCGAGGAGCCCCCGTTCTGATCCGGCCGATCCCCAGCAGCGCCTGACCGGGGCCGAGCCCACCGGCGTCGGGCCGAGGCCCTGACGCCGGGACGAAGCCATGACATAGGAGTGCACGATGGCCAAGGCGGCCGTGCGCAAGCCGAAGAAGAAGGTTTGCGTGTTCTGCAAGGACAAGACCGACTACATCGACTACAAGGACACCTCGCTGCTGCGGAAGTTCATCTCCGACCGTGGCAAGATCCGCGCTCGGCGGGTGACCGGCAACTGCAGCCAGCACCAGCGTGACATCGCGATCGCGGTGAAGAACAGCCGGGAGATGGCCCTGCTGCCCTACACCTCGACGGCCCGCTGAGGAGGATGACGATGAAGCTCATCCTCACCCATGAGGTGCCCGGCCTCGGCAGCCCGGGTGACACGGTCCAGGTCGCTGCGGGGTACGGGCGCAACTACCTCATTCCCCGCCGGTACGCGATCGTGGCCACCCGGGGCGCCGAGAAGCAGATCGAGCAGATCCGTCGGGCCCGGTCGGCCCGGGAGATACGCGATCTCGGGCAGGCGAAGGAGATCGCCGGCCAGCTCGCTACCCTGCCGATCCGGCTGGTCAGCCGGGCGGGCAAGGAGGGCCGGCTGTTCGGTTCGGTGACAGCGGCGGACGTGGTGGCGGCCGTGGCCGCCGCCGGCGGCCCGGACCTGGACCGTCGACGGGTCGAGCTGCCCTCGCCGATCAAGGCGCTCGGGTCCCACACCGTGTCGGTGCATCTGCACCAGGAGGTCGTGGCGACCGTCAAGCTGGACGTCGTCTCCGCCTGATGACCGCCCGCCCGCGGCCGGCGCCCTGACGGGGCGGGCACGGGCAAAGGCCACGCGATGATCTCTGTCGCGTGGCCTTTGCCTTGGGCGCGCACGCTCCTGCTGGGCCGGCCGATGCCGGCGTCGCGGTCACCTGTTGTGCTTCCTGGGCGGCTGACCGTCAGGCGGCTGGACGTCAGGCGGCTGGACGTGCGGAGGCCGGTTCGGGGGTCCGCGTACGATTCGTCGTCGAATTTCTTCCATCCACAGGGGATGGACGGTGATGACGCCCTTCCTGCGCTGATAGCAGCACAGTCGACGCCGGCGCCGACTGGTTGTCCACAGCCCCGACGGGCTTGTCCCAGCGATTTCCCCAGCCTTTCCGGGGTTGTACACAAAGTTATCCACAGAGCCTGTGGATAACTTTTTGGCTGCCGGCCGGGCCCGCTCATACAGTCGACGCCCGGTGGAGTGCTCGACGAGACACCTCTCGAGGATTGACGGGGCCACCACCGTAGGCGAACATATGTTCGACTACGGTGTGGTGTGGAACTGTACCGCGCGGGACGGCACTGCGCGGGACCGTACTGCGCGGGACTGTGACGCGCGGGAGAGGGGCAGGCATGACGGGGGCCACGATCATGACGGGGTCACGGCCATGACGCTGACCGATGTCGACCGCGCCCGGGCCGCTTCCGGCGGGCCGGTCGAGCTCGACCGCACGCCGCCGCATGATCTGGCCGCCGAGCAGAGCGCGCTGGGCGGCATGATGCTGTCGAAGGACGCGATCGCCGACGTCGTCGAGGTGCTCTCCGCGAGCGACTTCTACCGCCCCGCGCACAGCACGGTCTACGGCGTCATCGGCGATCTCTACGGCCGTGGCGAGCCGGCTGACGTGATCAGCGTCGCCGCCGAGCTCGCCCGACGGGACCTGCTCGAGCGCGTCGGCGGGCCGGGCTACCTGCACACCCTCATCTCCAGCGTCCCGACCGCGGCGAACGCCGGCTACTACGCCCGCATCGTCGCGGAGAAGGCTGTTCTGCGCCGTCTCGCCGAGGCGGGCACCCGCATCGTCCAGCTCGCCTACGGCCCCGCCCAGGACGTGGACGAGGTGGTCGACCGCGCGCAGGCCGCCGTCTACGAGGTCACCGAACGCCGCTCGAGTGAGGACTACGCGCCCCTCGGCGACCTGCTCAACCCCGCGCTGGAGGAGATCGAGGCGATCGCGGGGCACGACGGCGCGCTGACCGGCGTCCCCACCGGCTTCAACGATCTCGACGAGCTGACCAACGGTCTCCACGGCGGCCAACTGTGGATCATTGCGGCCAGGCCCGCCGTCGGCAAGAGCACACTCGGGCTGGACCTCGCCCGGTCCGCGTCGATCCGTAACGGCATGACGTCCGTGATCTTCTCGCTGGAGATGAGCCGGATGGAGATCACCATGCGGCTGCTGTCGGCGGAGGCGCGGGTGTCCCTGCAGAACATCCGCACCGGCCGGCTCACCGATGACGACTGGGCCCGCCTGGCCCGCCGGATGGGCGAGGTCGCCGACGCGCCCCTGTTCATCGACGACAGCCCGCACCTGACCATGATGGAGATCCGGGCGAAGGCCCGCCGCCTGAAGCAGCGCAACGGCCTGCGGATGATCGTCCTCGACTACCTCCAGCTGATGTCCTCGCCGAAGCGCACCGAGAGCCGCCAGCAGGAGGTCAGCGAGATATCGCGCTCGCTCAAGCTGCTCGCCAAGGAGCTCGACATCCCGGTGGTGGCGATCTCCCAGCTCAACCGTGCCTCGGAGCAGCGCGCGGACAAACGCCCGCAGATCTCCGACCTGCGCGAGTCCGGCTCCCTGGAGCAGGACGCGGACGCCGTGATCCTGCTGTACCGGGAGGACGCCGTGGAGAAGGAGTCGGCCCGCGCCGGCGAGGCCGACCTGATCGTCGCCAAGCACCGCAACGGCCCGACCGGCACCGTCACCGTCACTTTCCAGGGCCACTACTCCCGCTTCATGGACATGGCCGGCTGACCCGAACAGCCAGCTGACCCGAACAGCGCGACGCTCCACACCACCGATCAGTTCAAGATCTCCAGTCGCCGCTCCACCCTCCCGTATCGACCCGCCCCTACCGGCCTCGCAGGTGATCGACATCAAAACATGCAGGTGATCGGCATCGAAGGACGCAGGTGATCGGCACTGAAGCGTGCAGGTGATCGGCATTCAAGGCTGCGGGAAATCGGTACCCTGAGATCATGGATGCTGCCGGCTACGTCCCGCGGATGGTGGACTCCCTGCTCTCGGAGCTGGTGACGCAGCTACCGGCGTTGCTGATGGTGGGCCCCCGCGCGACCGGCAAGACAACCACCGCGCGTCGGCTGGCCCGCTCCACCGTCCGTCTCGACCGTCCAGTCGAGGCCGCTGCCTTCCGTGCCGATCCGGACACGGCGCTGCGTGCGCTGCCCGAGCCGGTCCTGCTCGATGAATGGCAGGAGGTCCCCGATGTCCTCGGCGCGGTGAAGAGAGCGGTCGACGACGACCCCCGGCCGGGCCGCTTCCTGCTGACCGGCAGCGTCATGGCCGACCTGGAGACCCGGACCTGGCCGGGTACCGGGCGTGTGATCCGGCTGCCCCTCTACGGGCTCACAGTAAGGGAGGCCGATCGGCGCTCGCCCGGGACACTGTTCATCGATCGTCTGGCCACCGCCGAACTCGACGCGCTCACCGTGCCCGCGGACCCGCCAGATCTTCTTGGCTACATCGAGCTCGCCCTACGCGGCGGTTTCCCGGACACCGTCCTTCGCCTGAGCGGTCTGGCCAGGCGCGCCTGGCTGACCGGCTACCTCGACCAGTTGGTCACCCGCGATGCCCAGCACGTCGAGTCCCGCCGCGACCCCGACCGGCTCCGCCGCTATGTCGAGGCCCTCGCGCTCACCACCGCCGCCGTCACGACCGACGAGACCATCGTGCGCGCCGCAAACCTGGACCGGCGGACCGTCGTCGCCTACGAGCGGCTCATGACCAATCTCTTCGTTCTCGACCAGATACCGGCATGGTCCACCCAGCGGCTACAGCGCCTGGTCAAGAGGCCCAAGCGCTACCTCGTGGACTCGTCACTGCTCGGTGCCGCGCTGCGGGCCACGCCACGCGCGGTCCTGCGCGACGGCCACCTGCTCGGGCGCGTCATCGACACGTTCGTCGTCGCGCAGATCCGTCCCGAACTGGCCCTCAGCCCACTGGAGCCCAGGCTCTATCACCTGCGCCAGGAGGACGGCCGTCGCGAGATCGACCTGCTGATCGAGCTCGGCGGCGACCAGGTCATCGCACTGGAGATCAAAGCCACCGCGGCGCCGAGCACGTCCGACGCCCGCCACCTCGTCTGGCTACGCGACCAGCTCGAAGAGCGCTTCGTCGCCGGAGCCGTCCTGCATACCGGCCCCCGCGCGTTCCGCATCGACGACCGCGTCTTCGCCCTGCCGATCAGCACCCTCTGGGGCTGACAGCCACCTCACGGAGAGAACCGGTGCTCGTAGCGGCGCTGTCCGCATCCGCCGGTTGGCTTCCTCCGGTTCGTTGTCCGCGGCAGCGGCGATGCCGGCGGCGGTCGCGGACAGACCAGCGCCACTTCCGTTCGGTGCCAGCCGCGGGGCAAGGTAGTAGTCCATCATCCAGCAGCCGATTCCTGGTGGATCCACCATTGGAGGGCTTCCTCGGCGCCGAGGGTGTCGCGGTGACGAGGGCCGAGGATCCGGCGGCGTCTGGCCAGAATGTCCTCGCCAAGGGCGCGGGCATCCTGATATCGGCCGAGTCTGCCCAGATAGACGACGAGGTTGTAGGCCGAGGTGAGGCTGTCGGGGTGGTCGGGCCCGAGGACACGACGGCGTCGGGTAAGTGGGCTTCGCCCAGCACGGCCTTGCCACCGGGCTCGCGGCGGTTGCCCTGCCGGGCCCGGGGCGTGTGGTCAGCGTTGTTCGGAGAGGATCTGGTCGATGTAGGCGCGGCGGTGGCGGTCGAGGATCGGGTTGATGTCGGTGGTCGCCTTGCTCTCGAGCTCAGCGAAGATCCGGAGAAGAACCCGGACGGTTTCGGGCTTCTTGTGCGACACCACGGACAGTATCGCCTCGGTGAGCGCGCGGTTCTCGTCCAGTATTTCTATGCTGCTGGACGGCGGCACCACGAGCTCGGTCCCGTTGGGGACCAGAGCGATGGTGATGTTCGGCCGGCTGTCCGCGAGATCCCGGATGCGGTCGATTTGGGCGATCATGGCCGCGGGTGCCGCCACCGGATAGGCGAGTACCGACTCCAGCAGCACGAAGTAGAAGGTCCGCCGTTCGTCGTAGAGGATGCGCTGCCGTTCCATCCGCAGGGCGACCGCCTGGGCGCCCTCGGCGAGGTAGTCGATGTCGAACAGCTCGCAGAAACGCAGGATGATCGCCTGTGCGTACTCGCTCGTCTGCAACAGGCCGGGCACGAGGGTCGGCTGGAAGAAGCGGACGACCTGGGCGGCGGACTCGTGCTCAAGGTACTGGGGCTGGAAGCGGCCGATGTAGGGGCTGGGGTCGATGACCGGGTCCGCGCCGGACACAAGGCGTTCGGCGGCCTGCCGGAACTGCGACACCACAGGCTCCGGCTCGTTGAGGGCACGCACGATTGCCTCGACGTCGTCAGGGCCGGGTGTGACCGCGCCGGTCTCTATCCGGGAGATTTTGGACTGGCTCATCCCGGTCCGGCCGGCGAGCTCCTGGCCGCTGAGCCGGTGCCGGTGCCGCAGGGCCGCGAGTTCGGCTCCCAGCTGCGCCCCGGCCGCTCGGCCTGACGCGTCGTCGTCCGGGAGGTTCCTCATGCCATACCCTTCCGAGTTGGTCCGGAGATCCGAGCGGCCCAGCTCCCTGGCTGGCCGGAATGACAGCGGCGCGGTGACGGGTGATGTTCGCGCCGCCGCGGCGGCTCGTGCGCGGGTTCGTCGTGTGCGGGGTTCCTTCAGGCCGTGTGGGTGAGCTGGCCGGGGGCCGGTCAGGCCTGGAGCGCCTGGGCGGCCTGGCGCAGGAGCGCGACCGGGATGCGGACCATGGACTCGCCGTCCGGCATGTTGTGACCGGAGTTGACCACGTATCCCTGTACCAGGACGGTATCGGGGCCCTCCTGGTAGACGGTTGGACAACTTCCCGAATAGTCGCAGGATGTAGCAATGACTATACCTGGCGTGCTGGTGCTCACGGTGGCTCCTGGTCGCGATGAAGGGCAGGGCGGAACGGCCCGGTGTCCGGCGGGTCATGGTCGGCGCGATCGTGTTTTCGCGCCGGGGCTGCGGGAACAGAGCCCGCAAGGCCCGCGGGGCCGGGCTCCCGACTCCCGGGGTCGCGGAGGCCCTACTCATCTTCCTCCGGACGCCGGCGGGTCGTCTATGCTCGTCGAGTCGTCGGCTATGCGGGTGGGCTGGCCGACTGGAGCATCGACGAATGGCTCGCCTCTTGTGGGGGCTGACCAGCATCCTAGCCGGCCTGCTGGGCTGGTTGCCCGACTGGGCTCCGGTCCGGGAGCGGGCGCGTGGGAGCGGCGAATCATCAAGATCATTTATCCATCCGCCCTTGTGGGTGGGTGGATTATGAATTGTTCGATCTTCATGAATAGTTCTTGCGTTACCACAGTTTGGTCTGCATAGTGGAGGCATCTCGCCGCAGCGAGGCGGCCCCTCCTTCTCAGGGATGTGGCGCTATGAGGCAGAGTCCGCGAACCGCGAGACCGATGCCCTGGCCTGATCAGGTGTCGGTTCGCGGGTTCATCCGAGGGCCGCCGGGCGCTGGGCCACTCCTGATTATGCGTATGGCATGAGGACGCTCCGGCGCGTCCCGGTGGGCGGATTCACCTGATCTCAGGGGTGGGCCGCTCTTCGTCGTCTCCGGGCTTTCCAGGCCCTCGGGCGGGCGGGGTGAACCATACTCGCGCGCTCTTCGGCCAGCGCCCGCGCGGACCGGGGCGGCGGTCCATGCGATCCCGGATCCCGCGGCCGCGCAAGACGATTCCTGAGAGTCCTGAGATTCCTGAGAGACACGGGAGAGATGTGGAAAGGTAGCAATGAGCATCTATTCGGAAACAACGACCATGTCGGGCAGCTCGCCCGGCGCGGTCGGCGGGAGGGTGTTGGCGCACCCGCCCGCCGAACCGGACCAGTCTGACCCGCACCCCGGTTGGCCCCGGTGGGAGAACGGACCGTCCTCGACAATAGTCCTTCTCCCGCGTCCGCTGTTCCAGACAGGTAACCGCTTGGTATCCAGCTTCCGGATCCACGTTGTCGACCAGCCCCGGCGGGAGGAGCGATGACCACCCAGGTGTCCGCCGCGGCAGTGGCGCTGGCGGACGGCAGCCAGTCGATCACACTACCGTCCACGAACGCGATGATCATGATTGGCGTGGTGCTCAGCGGGATCGCGCTCGTCAGCGGCCGGCTGCTGGTCGCGGCCGTCCTCGCGGTCGTGACGGTGGGTATCGCAGGCCTTGCCTCCATCGCCGCCACGGTGTCCGGGCCGGACGATGTCACGCGGAGCGTGACAGCCAGCATCGCCATGCTGGTCGGCCCGCGGCTGCTACGGGGCAGCGCGGCGCTGGTTCCAGCAGGTGACAAGCGTCGGCCCGGCTGGCGCCGGCTCCGCCGGCAGCGGCCGGATTCGGTGCCGGCCGGACAGCCCGCCCACCCCGCCGAGGAGAACTCCGGCCACTCGCGGGAGAACTCCGGCCACCCGCGGGAGAACTCCGGCCATCCCAGGGGGGAAAAGCAGGTCGTGAGAAAGGATGCCTGAACATAGAAGCGGCTCTCCTTTCCGTCCGGGGCCGGGCAGGGCCTGGCCCCGGACGGAAAGCGTGGGCGGGGGACGGCGGGCTACCCGCCCGCGCCTTCCGTCCGCGTCTTTTCTGTTTTCCGGGGATCGGGCGACCGGGCGACCGGGATTCGGGCGACCGGAGCGCTCGGGCCGGACCCGCGCATGCCAGACTTGGGCCATGACCGCTGCCGAGGACGGCGCCCAGGGCTCGCCGGTGCTGGAAGTCGCCCGTTTCGACGTCGTGCCCGGCCAGGAGGAGGCGTTCGCCGACGCCTACCGCCGCGTCGTTACCGAGATCACCACCTGCCCCGGCTGCCGGTCGGCGCGGCTGGCCCGCGGGGTGGAGACGCCGTCCCGGTTCGTCCTGTTCGTCGAATGGGAGAACCTGGACGCGCACCTGGTGACCTTCCGCACCTCCGACCGGTTCACCCGTTGGCGGGCGGCGCTGGGTCCCTTCTTCGCGCAGCCGCCGAGCGTGGAGCACGTGACCGAGCTGTCGTGAGCACCTTCGCCAGCTATTTCTTCTTCGCGCCGGTGTTCGCGGTCGTCTTCGGCTTTCTGGGCTGGATGGTCCCGGCGCTGCTCTTCCGTGGCGCGGTCGCGCGCCGCCGGGTCGGCGTCCAGACCCTTTTCCGGACGGGATACGCGATCATCACCGTCGTCAGCCTGTTCCTGCTCGTGCTCGGGACGCGGACGAGCCAGCGGGTCCAGCACTCCGACGGGACCGTCGGGTACGTGACCGGCCCTCGCGACCACGATGTGGCCCCGCTGCTGGGCACGGCCGCGTCCTTCGTGGTCGTGTGGCTGGTCCAGCGCCAGTGGCGGCGGTGGCGGCTGCGCCATGGCGGCCCCGGTGGCCCCGGCCGCTTCGGCGGGCTGGGCGGCCGGTGGTGGCCGCGCCGCGGTGGCCCGCGCGGCTTCGAACACGACGAGCGTTAGGCTTGAAGTGGACGGGTGGGGCCCGGCAGGCGGGTTCCGGCGGCTTTCGAGCGGCTTGATGCCTGGCACCTGATGCCCGGTACGGGTGTGCCCGCGGCCCCGGCGTGACCCACGTCCGCGCCGATCGATCGCCGTGAGGACTGCCCGATGCCTGTTCTGCGTTCCCGTACCACCACCCACGGTCGCAACATGGCCGGTGCCCGCGCGCTGTGGCGCGCCACCGGCATGACCGACAGCGACTTCGGCAAGCCGATCGTGGCGATCGCGAACAGCTTCACCGAGTTCGTGCCCGGCCACGTGCACCTGCGCGACCTCGGCCGGATCGTGTCGGACGCGGTCGCCGAGGCCGGCGGCGTGGGCCGGGAGTTCCACACGATCGCGGTCGACGACGGTATCGCCATGGGCCACGGCGGCATGCTCTACTCGCTGCCGTCCCGCGAGATCATCGCCGACAGCGTCGAGTACATGGTGAACGCGCACTGCGCGGACGCGCTCGTCTGCATCTCGAACTGCGACAAGATCACTCCTGGGATGCTGCTGGCCGCCCTGCGGCTGAACATCCCGGCCGTGTTCGTCTCCGGCGGGGCGATGGAGTCCGGCCGGGCGGTCGTCAGCGGCGGGGTGGTCCGCTCGGGGCTGGACCTCATCTCCGCGATCGCGGCCTCCGTCGACCCCGCGGTCGGGGACGCCGAGCTGGACGCGGTGGAACGCTCCGCCTGCCCCACCTGCGGGTCCTGCTCCGGGATGTTCACCGCGAACTCGATGAACTGCCTGACCGAGGCGCTCGGGCTCGCGCTGCCCGGCAACGGCTCCACGCTCGCCACCTCCGCGGCCCGCCGTGACCTGTTCGTCCGCGCCGGGCGCACGGTGGTGGATCTCGCGAAGCGCTGGTACGACAAGGACGACGACACGGTGCTGCCGCGCTCGATCGCGAGCGCCTCGGCCTTCCGCAACGCCTTCGCCGTGGACGTGGCCATGGGTGGCTCGACCAACACCGTGCTGCACCTGCTGGCCGCCGCGGCCGAGGCCGGGGTGGCGGTCACCCTCGACGACATCGACGAGATCTCCCGCACGGTGCCGTGCCTGTGCAAGGTGGCGCCGAGCTCGGACTACCACATGGAGGACGTCCACCGCGCCGGTGGCATCCCGGCCATCCTCGGCGAGCTCGACCGGGCCGGCCTGCTGCGCCACGACGTCCACTCGGTGCACGCCGCGAGCCTGGCGGAGTTCCTCACCCACTGGGACGTCCGCCGGCCGGGCCCGGCACCGGAGGCGGTGGAGCTCTTCCACGCCGCCCCGGGCGGCGTGCGCACGATCGAGCCGTTCTCGTCCACGGCCCGCTGGGAGTCGCTGGACACCGACGCCGCCGCCGGCTGCATCCGCGACGTCGCGCACGCCTATTCCGCCGACGGCGGCCTGGCGGTGCTGCGCGGGTCACTGGCGCCGGACGGCGCCGTGCTCAAGACCGCCGGGGTGGAAGCCGGCCGGCTGACCTTCCGCGGCCCCGCCCTGGTGCTGGAGAGCCAGGAGGAGGCGGTGGAGGCGATCCTGTCGAAGCGGGTCACTCCCGGTGACGTGCTGATCATCCGCTACGAGGGCCCGCGCGGCGGCCCCGGCATGCAGGAGATGCTGTACCCGACGGCCTTCCTCAAGGCCCGCGGGCTCGGCCCGCGGTGCGCGCTGGTCACCGACGGCCGGTTCTCCGGCGGCTCGGCGGGCCTGTCCATCGGCCACGTCTCGCCCGAGGCCGCGCACGGCGGCGCGATCGCGCTCGTCCGCGACGGTGACATCATCGAGATCGACATCCCGGCCCGCCGGCTGGACCTGCTGGTGGACGCCGACGAGCTCGCCGCGCGGCGGGCCGAGGTGGAGGCCGCCGGCGGCTACCGGCCGAAGGAGCGCCAGCGCCCGGTGTCGGCGGCGCTGCGGGCCTACGCGGCGATGGCGACCTCGGCGTCCACCGGTGGCGCCCGCGACGTCTCCCTGGCCGGCGGCTGACCGGGGCTCGCCGCCTGGTCAGCGGGTCCGGCTCGTCGGCCGGGCCCTGCCTGCCGGGCCCGGCCCGCCGAGCCCGGCAGGCGCTGGTCCTTGCCTGCCGGGCCCTGCCGGCCGGAGTTGTCAGGCGGGGACGGCGAGAGCGAGCCCGAAGTCACCGGCGGGGTCGGTCCACCAGCGGACCATGGCCAGGCCCGCCGCGGCGGCCTCGGTGGCCAGGCCGTCCCGGGTGAACTTGGCGCTGATCTCGGTGCGCATCTGCTCGTCCTCGGCGAAGGACACCGACAGGCCCAGCGCGCCGACACGGACCCGCTGGTCGCGGACGGAGCGCAGGCGCATCTCGATCCAGGAGTTCGCCGCGTCCCACCGGGCCACATGGGCGAACCCGCGCGGGTCGAAGTCGGCGTCGAGTTCGTGATTGATGACCGACAGGACGTTGCGGTTGAACGCGGCCGTGACGCCGGCGCTGTCGTCGTAGGCGGCCACCAGCCGGGCTGGATCCTTGACCAGGTCGCAGCCCAGCAGCAGCATGTCGTCACTTTTCAGGTGGGCACGCATGCTGGTGAGGAATGTGTGCCGGGCCGCGGGCGCGAGATTGCCGATCGTCCCGCCGAGAAACGCGACCAGGCGGCGGCTGGCGTCGGGCAGCAGGTGGAGATGACGTTCGAAATCGCCGACGATCGCGTGCACGCTCACCGCCGGGTATTCCTGCCGGATCGCGGCCGCGGCCTGGGAGAGCACGGAGTCGTCCACGTCGAACGGGACGAACCCGCGCAGGTAGCCGCCGCGCTGGAGGGCGTCGAGCAGCAGGCGGGTCTTGGCGGAGGTCCCGGAGCCGAGCTCGACGAGGGTGTCCGCCCGTGACATCACGGCGATCTCGCGGACGTGGCTGGCCAGAATCGCCCGTTCGGCCCGGGTGGGATAGTACTCGGGCAACCGGGTGATGGCGTCGAAGAGCATGCTCCCGTTGGCATCGTAGAACCACTTGGGTGGTAGTTCCTTCGGATTCGACGTGAGCCCGGTGCCGACGTCCCTGGTCAGTGCCGTGGTCCGGTCGGACGCGGTGAGATGCCGATCGAAGACGATTTTCGGGTCGAGATCGCCCCTGGCGGAACCGACATTGGTGAGACCGGTGCTGGACGCTGTCATGAGCTGTAACCTCCGGGAGCGTTAATGCAACCGAGAGTAGCTGAATCTCAGGTCAAATTACTGACGATGACATTGCGTGTGTCAGCTACGAGCAATTGATGATCATCGAGATCGATCCATCCGTCTCCGTCATCGCTGGGTTCGCTGGCCACCTCGACTCCGCCGCCGGACTCCATATCGCTCTCTGTGCTGGCCTCGATGCCGATTCCGGTGTTCTCGCGGCCGGACACGCGGTACGACAGGGTTTCACCCCAGGTTGTCGCCACTATTTGCGATCCGTCGGTTACCAAAAGATTGAGACGGGCCGCGCCGTCCCTCCTGCCCGCCGCGACGACGACCTCCGCGACGGCGTCCGCGAGACGCGCGCCCGCGGCCAGCCGCTGCCACACCACGGCCGCCAGCAGCGCGGAGTCACAGCGCGAGTCGGGCACCGGCGCTCCCCGCGCGCCCCGCAGCAGGCCCAGCGGCACCGTGAGATCCACCCGTCCGTTGTGGCTGAGCAGGTACCGCCCATCGGTGTACGGCGCGGTCGCGGTCTCCTCGACGGGCATGCCGACGGTGGCGTTGCGGACCGCGGCCAGCACGCAGCCCGAACTGATCACGCCGGCGAGGGACGCGAACGAGGCGTCGGTCCAGATCGGGACGGCGCGGCGGTAGCGGGCCGGCTCCGTGCGAATCTCAGGGGCGTACCATCCGGCGCCGAAGCCGTCGGCGTTGATCCGGCCGTGCAGCATCCGCCGCGGCTCCCAGGCCTGGCGCAGCAGGCCGTGCGGAGGATCATGCAGGAGCGAGGCCAGTGTCCGTGGTGTCCCCAGCCACGCCATGTGACGACACAACCGGAATCATCCTTCTTCCCTCAGTATCGGGCTCTTTGCTCGTCATCGTCGGTGACCAGCTTCGATGGTTAGCTTCGATGGCCGGGTTCGGTAGCCGGGTTCGATGACCGGATCTGGTGGCCAGGGTGCGCGGGAGGCGCGGCCGCACCTCCCGCGGCCTGCTGGCTTCCACGGTGGCGCGGTTTGTCAGGCGTCGCGCGCGAGCCGGAAGCCGGCGAAGATCTGCCGGCGGATCGGGTGGTCCCAGTTACGGAAAGTAGCCCTAGCGGTGCTGTGATGCGTCGCCCAGGAGCCACCGCGCAGCACCTTGAACCCGGCGTACTCGGTGACATCGACCGCCCCGACCGCCCCGACCGCCCCAGCGGCACCGTTCGCCCCGGCGTGCCCGGCCGCCCCGGCGGGCGGCTCTTCGCCGGCGCCGGCCGCGGGTGGGAAGAACACCTCGCTGTACTCGCGGTAGGGGAACGACCGGAAACCCGGGTAGCCCACGAAATCCCCGGCCGTCCACTCCCACACGTCACCGATCATCTGCTCGACGCCGTACGCGCTCGCGCCGGCCGGGTACGCCCCCAGCGGTGCGGGGCGGGTGGCCGCCTGGCCCAGGTTGGCCCGCCGCGGCGTCGGCTCGCTGTCCCCCCAGGGAAAACGTCGCGAACGCCCGGTGACGGGATCGTGCGCGCACGCCTTCTCCCACTCGGCCTCGGTGGGCAGCCGCCGGCCCGCCCAGCGCGCGTGCGCCTGCGCCTCGTACCAGCAGACATGCTGGACGGGCTCGTCCATCGGGACCGGCTCGTCCCGGCCGAACCGGCGGTGGATCCAGGTGCCGCCCTCGCGGCGCCAGAACTGTGGGGCGGTCAGGCCCGCCCGGCACCGCCACGCCCAGCCGGCGGCCGGCCACAGGCGTTCGTCGTGATAGCCACCGTCCTCGATGAACGCCGCGTGCGCGGCGTTGGAGACCGGCAGTGTGCCGATGAAGAACGCCGGTACGTACACCCGGTGAGCGGGGCGTTCGTTGTCGTACGCCCAGGACGTGCCGGCGGTGTCGCCGTCGGTGCCCATCGTGAACTC
>NZ_CEVIVD010000041.1:9515-12738 GCF_982290655.1 Protofrankia sp. CiP1_Cm_nod3 | reverse complement strand
TCGGCTGAGCGGTCGGCCGGATGGTCGATGGGGTGGCCAGCTCGGTGACCAACTGGATGGTCATCGAGCTGCCGCCTGTGGCCGGATGCTCGCACGCTCGTGGCCGGCGCCAGCGCTGCCCCCGAGGACGGCGCCGGTGCCGGTCCCGGCGTTGGCCCCGGCGTCGATCTCGGCCTGGAGCAGGCCCAGCGGGCCGCCGGCCGGCAGCCGGTCGAGGAGATCGTCGGCGGGGCAGCGGCCCGGCTCGGCGTAGGTCTCGAGATAGGTGTCGACGGCGGCGAGCAGGGCGCCGTCGACACCCAGGCGTCCCAGCGCGTCCCGGGCCGCGCCCGCGCACCGCCGCGCCGCCCGGTGCAGCATGTCGTCACGCAGCCCCAGCGTGGCCGCGGTCAGCCAGCGGCCGGCCACGGGCTCGCACGCGTCGGCCGCCGTGTCCGCGGCGCGGGGGTCGTCGAGCAGGGCGGTGGTCACCGCGACCGCCACCGGCCAGTTGCCGGCCGGTGCCGCGTCGAGGTAGCGCAGTTCCAGCCAGCCGCGCGGACGTACCGGCGGGAACACCGTGGTCGCGTGATAGCGCAGGTCCGCGACTGTCGGTGGCCGCGCCACCGGGCCGGCGCCGGCCACCCAGTCGGCGAACGTCGACCCGTCCTGGGCGAGCCGGAAGTCACCGTCGGGCAGCCGCACCAGCATGATCCTGGCCGCCAGCAGGTAGTCCGCCCAGGCCGTCGCCGGATCCGGCCGGTGGGGGGCGGCCACCGGGGAGGTCCGGCTCGGGTCGATGTCCGCCCACAGCGACTGCCGGGTGGAACGCCACCCGGTCGCCGTCCCGCCCAGCACCGGGGAGGCGGCGAACATGGCCACCAGCACCGGCCCGAGGGCGTGCGCCAGCTCGAAGCGCCGGCCCCACTGCGCCGGGCTGCCCGCGTCCAGGTTGACCTGGACGGACGCGGTCGAGCACATCATCGCCTCGCCGGCCCGGCCGCCGTCCGTCCGCCGGAAGTACCGCTGCATGGCCACGTAGCGGGGGGCGTGCAACAGGCGGCGCGGTGGCCGCAGCGGATCGGTGCCCATCGCGGCCAGGGCGAGCCCGGCGTCGGCGAGCATGGCGCGCACCGCGGTGAGATCGGCGGCGGTCCGCGCCAGCGCGTCCGGCAGCGGCAGGGGCGGGGCGGACAGTTCGAGCTGGCCGCCGGGCTCGAAGGTGATCCGGGTCCCCCCGGGCAGGAACAGATCGTCCACCGGCTCCGGGAAGGTCCGGGGGGACGCTTTCTCTCCCTGCCGCGGTCCTTCCGGTGACAGCCCTTCCGGTGACGGGTCGCCGGTGAGCGCCGCCAGCGTGCGGCCGGGGGGCACCGGCAGTGCCGGGGAGGCGATGTCGACGACGAACCACTCGGTCTCGATACCGACGCTGCCGGCAGGCTGATCGGTCAGGCAGGTCAGGTGCGCGTAACGGTGGACGTCCTCCGGTGAACGGATCTCGTCGTCGGCGCGGAGCCCGCCGTCATGCTGGTTCCTGTCGTCGGTGCGGATCTTGCCGTTGGTACAACAAGGGCCGGTACAACAGGGATCGGTACAACAGGGATCGGGGCCGGGTGCTGGCATGGCTGCCGGTGTCCGTTTCATGAACCCTCCAGGTCCGGACCGGCCAGGGTCGCTGGCCGCGGGTCGAGGTACGGGCCGATGGCGGTCGGTGCGGGTCAGGTGGCTCCGTTCCGCCGCGTCGTGGACTTTCCGGCCCTTTGACCAGACCTTCACAGCAGGGTGTTGCCCGGTAGTTACCGATGCGCGAACGATGTGGCGCACATCGAAGGGCCGCTGTCGGATTGTGCCCATCACCCGACCCCCCTCACACCGGAAAGTTCGGTCATCGTCCGGAGTCTGATGGGAGGCGTGTGCGGCGTCCAGGCTGGGCGACGTCGGCTCCGGGCACCCTTTCAGGCTGTGTGGCGCCCGGAGCGGGCGCCCTTTCGGGCTCTGTGGCGCCCGGCCTGGGCACCGTTGGGTCAGGGTGTAAGTATGTGTCATGTTGGACGACTGTTGCGATTTTTATGAAATGGTGGCCGTCGCATAGTTGGTTTGCTGTGGCGTTCGGTGACCGTGTCGCGGCACACTCGGTGATGGTCAATGTGCGACGCGCATGGGGCAGGCGCAGCCGCATGCGGTCGTACGGGGCCGGACCGAGGACGGACCGAGGACGGACCGAGGACGGAGCACGTTCCGCGCCGGCCCGTGCGTCAACGGTGGAGGTGACGGATCCCGCGCCATGCGGGTCCCGAACCATGCCAGCTCCCGCGTCACGCGGGCCAGGCCGGCGCGACGGAGCGGCGGGAAACAGGGCGACCGGAAGGCGGTGACGACCGGGATGCCGGAAAGGCAGTGGCCAGGACGGTCGGCCATGGCGGAGTACCTGCGCCGCAGGGAGCTGTACATGGCCGAACGTAAGGACCGCCTGACACGAGCGGCCGTCACCGCGGCTGTGGCCGCCGCGCTGGCCGCGGCCGCCGTCGGCGTGCTCGGTGCCATGGCGGGCCTGTCCGTGCTGGTCGTGCTGCAGATGGTCCTCGGGGCCGTCCTGGTCGTCCTCGTCGCCGCCGCGGCGCGCTTCCTGCGTTCCCCGTCGGAGATCGAGTCCTGGCGGCACGACGCCGAGGCCGAGCGCCGCACGGCCCGCGCCCTCGACCGCCTCGTCCGGGCCGGCTACACGGTCCTGCACGACCGCGCGCTCGCGGACTCCGCCGGCAACGTCGACCATCTGGTGATCGGCCCGTCCGGGGCGTGGGTCGTCGAGACGGATGCCCACCGCGGGCCGCTGCGCCAGAACCGGGCCGGGCTGTGGGCCGGCAAGGTGCCGTTGCGCGCCATGCTCGGCCTGGTCGCGTGGATG
The DNA here is from genome assembly GCF_982290655.1 of Protofrankia sp. CiP1_Cm_nod3. NCBI lineage: Bacteria > Bacillati > Actinomycetota > Actinomycetes > Frankiales > Frankiaceae > Protofrankia > Protofrankia sp. CiP1_Cm_nod3. The sequence goes on along the minus strand of NZ_CEVIVD010000041.1, from coordinate 9,854 downwards.
AGCGAGGAGGTCACCGGCCACCTGGTGGCCGATCTTCCGGACGGCTGGCAGCTGCAGGCCCAGCCGGTGGTCGCGTTCTCCCGTGCCGAGCTGCCGCACGGGCTCGCCCTGCTCGACGGTGTGGTGCTGCTGCCGGCGGCCGGGGTCGCCGACTACATCCTCACCGCCGGTGTCGTACTGAAGCCCCTGGACGTCGCCATTCTGGTGGACGTCGCCGAGCGGGCCTTCCCGCCGTATCCGGTGGACGGGCCGGCTCCGACCTGGCCGGCGATGTCCAGGCTGCGGGGGATACTGGGCCGCTGACGGGCCCTGCGGGACACCGGGCCGGCTGATGCTCCT
>NZ_CEVIVD010000041.1:2391-9014 GCF_982290655.1 Protofrankia sp. CiP1_Cm_nod3 | reverse complement strand
GCCGGGGCGTCCACCGGTGAGGGGGTTTTGTCCCGGAGTGCCGGTTCGCCGGTAAACGGGCGATGTCCTGATAGGGTCGGCGATCAGACAGGCCCCGCCGGCCGGTCGTGAGCGGTTCCGCCGCCGTGCCGGTCCCAGCGGGACGGGCAGGTAACACTCCGCGCGGGTATATGTCGCCGGCCGGCCGGCATATGATCAGGGGGCCCTGTTCGGGCCGGGCCGGACTACCGGTGGCTGTCCTCCCGGGCCGGCGGGGATACCGCACCAGCTTGTTGCGTCCGGGACGGAATACCGCGTGCCGACTCCGGCCGCCGTGGTGTTCGCCGGCCGTTGTACGTTCCGGGCCGGTACAGGCGCCTCGAATCAGTCCGGCGGTGACTGGCCGGGCCGGCGCCGGCGGAATGGCTTTCCGGTACCACCGGAATCCGGCCCCGGGAATAGCGGAAAACTCGATATATGCGAATCCCGCAGGCTTGTCGTAAGCTGCTCCCAGGCCAGCCACCCGGCACTGTTCGGATCACCGGCGAAGGGTGTTGAAATGGGTAAGAGAATACTCGTCCTGGACGCCGACGGAGAACTTCTCGGTAAGTTCGCGGACACCTACACGGCACACCTGTGGAGCCATTTCAGGATTCTCGCGCCAGGTTTCGACGGCCACGTCGAGGTGTTTGACCCGCATACCCGTACATCTCTTGTGGTGGGCGCCGACGAATGCCGGAGCATCATCTGGGGCAGGGTCCAGAACACCGCGATGTCCTGCGAGGAACGGGCCGTGCCGGACGAGCCGTCGCTGTCGGAGCTGTCCGTGCGACAGTTGTCACGCCGATCCGTCACGCGCGCCTGGCTCACCGCCGGGGCCTGACCGCCGCGGTATCCGGATCCGGCTCGACCGGTGGACGGGCGGCCCGGCCGGTCCGAACGACAGCGTTCCTGAACGAAGATTTCTCGAACTACGCCGTTCCTGAACGAAAATGTTCCTGAATGAAGGCGCTCCGGAACAATGGTGTTCCCGAGCACCGCGCAGAGCCTTGTTCCCAACTCCCCGGCCGCCGGCTGACAGTGCCCCGGCCGCCGGGTGAACCGACACCGATGGTGCCCGTTCCCCTGAATGCCTCAGGGTGCGGGGCTCCACAGGCGCGACGGAGAAACAAACGCGCTGCCGGGGGCCCTGGAGGGCCTTCCGGTGTCGGGCCGAGACGGGAGCGGCGGCGTGGGTAGCGGTGGTACACGGCCACCGCCCATCCCTTGCCCGCGCCGCCGCTCCCGTCCTTCCTTCCCGTTCTTCCCGGCGGTCCGTCTCCCGCCGCGTCGGCCGGCGTGTGCTCCCCGGCCGGCCGTTCCCGTTGTTCGGTTCCCGACGGTCGCCGCTCGCGGTTCATGCCGTCCGCCATCAGATCGTTCCACGTCGCCCGCCGCCGGCCCGCCCGCCGCCGGCCTGGTACTCCGGTCAGATGCTCTGGCCGATCTGATGGCGTACCACGAGAGAGCCGGCGAGCAGGAAGAACAACATCAGGACGAACGTGTTGGACGTGCCACCGGTCGAGCTGGACAGCACCATGTCCACCTCGGAGCGTAGGACCGGACCGCAGGTCGCGGTGATCGAACGGGTTCCTGCCCGATAGGTGGCGAACTGCACGGCCGTGGAGAACTCCCCGTTCTCGTCCGCGACCGTCCGGCCGATCGTCCGGCCGTCCTCGGAGACGATGACGACGTCGGCAGCCGGCGTACAGCCGGCGCCGGTGGCGAACAGGGTGTCCCCGCCGGAGACGACCGGTTTGTCCAGCGCCAGCTGCCCGGGTAACGGGCTGGGGAGCGCCGGTGCGGGCGAGGGCGCGGGGGCGGGCTGCTGCGTGGCCGTGGGCTCCGGCCTGACCGGCACGCAGCGGTCGGACGCGTCCCGCACGGATCCGGCCGGGCAGGGAGGCGGTGGCTGCGGGCACTGCTGCCCGGCGGGCACCAACAGGCCGCCGGGGCAGGAGACCGACGGCCGTGGGCAGACGCCGCCCTGGCCCGGTGGCGTCCCGCCAGGACAGGTCTCCCCGGGCCGCGGCGGCGGGCACGGCTGCCCGGCCGTCACCGTCACCCCGCCGGCGCAGGTCTCGCGCTGCGGTGGGCACTGCTGCCCGGCGGCGGCCGTGCTGCCGTCCCAGCAGGTTGTCGGTGGCGGCGGGCACTGCTGCCGGCTGCGGGCGGTGGAGCCGTCCGGGCAGGTCACGGGGACCGGCTGGCAGACCCCGTCCGTGCCGCGTTGCTGGCCGGCCGGGCACGGCGGGTAGCGGCAGGTGCCGTTCGCGTCCCGTTCCTGGCCGGTGGGGCATGGCGGGTAGCCGCAGACGCCGTCCGCGTTGCGTTGTTGCCCGGCCGGGCACGGCGGATAGCGGCAGGTCCCGTCATCGCCGCGTTGCTGGCCCTCGGGACATGGTGGGTAGCCGCAGGTGTTGTCCTTACCGCGTTGCTGCCCTTCGGGGCATGGCGGGTAGCCGCAGACACCGTTCGAGTTGCGTTCCTGGCCTGCCGGGCAGGGCGGATAGTCGCAGATCCCCTTCGCGTCGCGTTGTTGCCCTTCGGGGCATGGCGGATAGTCGCAGACGCCGTCCGAGTTGCGCTGCTGGCCGGTGGGACACGGCTGCGGTGCGCATTCCCGCCCGCCGGGCACCACGGAACCGTCCGGGCACAGGCAGCCGTCCGGAGTCCCCTCGGGGCAGGCGGTGGGGCTTGGCGCGGGCGCACTGCTGCTCGGAGCGGCCACGACGGCCATGGTCATGGGGATCGGTCTCGTACCCGTGGCGGGTGCGGCGGCCGCCGTGGGCCCGGCCGTGGACCCCGCGCCGAGTATGCCGAGCAGAATCACCGACGGCAGGATGGCCGTCAGGATGGTCCTGACGCCCGCTCGGCGTAAGACCGGACAAGAAAAGCGCATGACGCCCCCCGACCGCGAACGGAGCGGCGACGTGTCGTGTACTGGACAGCATGTCCAGCCGCAGCCCCGTTCCCGGGATGACAGTAACATCGACGTCACAACAGAAAGTGGATTCCCGGGGGGCGTTGTGGCTGTTGTCGTGGAGCCGACGCGGCGAGCCGCGAGGCCACTCACCGCTTTGGTGATCATGATGCTGACGGTCCTGGTCCTGTTACCTGCCCCGGCCATGGCCGCGGCCGGCGACGGGCCGAGGGGCCCCGCCGGCGGCATCGTCGCCGCGGGCAGCGGGGGCCTTCAGCTCGACGCGGTGGTCAACGAGGTCTCCGTGACCGGGCGGCGGATCGTGCTCGATCCGGAGCGGCCCACCCGCGTTCTTGTCACGGTCCGTAACAACCGGAACGAGCTCGCCCAGATACGGTCGATCCGTGTCAGCGGATCGGCGCTGGGCCTGACCTTCTTCGTCTTCGACACCGCCGTGCGGATGGACGTACCGGCCGGCGCCTCGCTGGCCTGGAGCGTCGACGTCGACATGGCGGAGCTGCGCGGACAGGCGACCGGACTGCTGCCCATGTCCGTCACTCTCCGTGATGCGAAGCGTGACGTCCTCGCCTCGGCCGAGGGGATCGCCGACATCCGCGGCACGCTGGTCTGCACATACGGCATGTTCGGGCTGGGCCTGCTGATCGTCACGGCCCTGCTGTGGGCTGCCGCGCTGATCGCGCTCGCGCGCCGTCGTCTTCCCCGCAACCGGTGGCGGCGGGCCGTCCGGTTCGCGCCCGCCGGGTGTGGGGCCGGCTTCGTCGCGATCGTCAGCCTGTCGGCGTTGCGGGTGACAGCACCGTCGACATCGTCCAACCTGACCTTCATCGCGGCAGCCGCGGGGCTCGGCTTCCTGCTGGGGTACCTCACACCCACCCCGGTCCCCACCCCGACGCAGGCCGGCACACCGGCCCTCGCGCCTGTGGCGGCCGCCGACCCGGCCACGGGCCCATCCGCGGTGACCACAGCCGCGGCCAGGCAGACACCGTCCCCAGCCGGTGGTTCCGCGGGCGGCCCCCCGGGCAGCGGCGAGAGCCGGGCCCCGGGCCCGACAGCCCCGTCGCGGCCTGTCATCGTCCGGCCGCAGCCGCCGGGCGTGGAGGTGGATGGGCGCGGGTATGAAAGGCAATCGCCGCCCCGGCCCGCCGTCCGGCCGCAGCCGCCGGACGTGGAGGTGGACGGGCACGGGAAGCCGTGGCAGCCACCGCCCCGGCCCGCCGCCCGGCCGCAGCCGCCGGACGTGGAGGTGGACGGGCACGGGCACGGGCACGAAAAGCCGTGGCAGCCGCCCGCGCGGTTCTTCGACGAGGAGACCGACCCCTCCATCACCCGCCGCGCTGACTGGCATCCGCGTCAGGACGACTCCTCGTGACGATCAACCCGTCCGTGTCCGATCCGTCCGTGGCCCCACGGGCGCTGGTGGCCGCCCTGCCGCGGTACAGGCTGGGCGGGGAACTCGGCCGTGGCGGGTTCGGTGTCGTCTACGCGGCCCGGGATCCACGGCTCGACCGGGCGGTCGCCATCAAGCACCTGCCGAACCGGATCGCCGCCGACCCGCAGATGCGGCTGCGGTTCAACGAGGAAGGACGGGCCCTGGCCCGGCTGAGCCACCTGCACATCGTCACGGTCTACGAGTACGCGGACGAAGAGGTGACCGTCGACGCCACGGGCACGCCGGAACGGGTCTGCGCGCTGGTGCTCGAACACCTCCCCGGGGGGACGCTCGCGGAGCGTTTCCGCCGCATCGGGCTGACCATGGAACAGTCCTGCGCGGCCGTACTCGCCGTTCTCTCCGCGGTGCAGGCCGCCCACGACCAGGGCCTGCTGCACCGCGACATCAAACCCGGCAACGTGATGTTCGACGGTCGCGGCACCGTCAAGGTGACCGACTTCGGGCTGGCCCGGGTCATCGGCGGGGAGACCACCCTCGCATCCCGGGACGGCCGGTTCGTGATCGCGGGCACGCCCGGGTACATGTCCCCGGAACAGTCCCGGGGCGACTACCTGGACGTCCGCACCGACATCTATTCGGCCACGGCGATGCTGTACTACCTGCTCGCCGGACACCTGCCCTACCCGACCGACGGCGGATTCCACCAGTTCCGGGCACGCCAGGACACCGCTGAGCCGCCGTCGCCCGGCGGCGAGGTGCCGCCCGGGCTCACCTGGCTTCTCATGCGTGGGCTGGCCCGGGATCCCGAGCGCAGGCCGGCGAGCGCCGAACAGCTCGCGGAGTCCGTCGCGGCCGCCGCGTCCGAGGCGTTCGGGCCCGGCTGGCTGGAGCGGTCGGGGCTGGCCGTACGGGACATCTCCCCGGCGGTGCGGACGGCCCTGGAAGCGTCGGCCCGGCGCGGCCCGTCCGGCCGTGGTGAGGAGTCCGTGCTGGTGACCGACCTGGTGCCGGCGCCATCCGGCATGCCCGCGGGCCGGCCGTCACCGGAGGCTGTCGATCTTGACTATGCCTCCCTCGTGCCGGTGCCGGAACTGTCGGCCACCGGCCGGCAGCCAGGTCGGGCGCACCGCCATCGCCCGCCGTCGGTGCCGGGGCCGGGGCCGCTCCGGCAGCTGGCTGGTATCGCGCTGGCCGCGGCCGTGCTGATGGTGCTGATCGCCGTGCTGTGGCCATCCCCCCAACCGGCCGTCCCCACCGGCCCCGCCGCGGCCGAGGGCATTCAGGTGGCCGGGGCCACCCCGCCCGCGGCCGCGCGGGTCGACCTGGCCGAGCCAGTGGAGATCAGCGGCACGGCAGTGGCCCCCGGAACCGTGACGGTGCTCCTGCGGCTGTCCGCGGCGGGCATCCCACTGGGCACCGCGACCGGCGGCCCGGTGACGGTGAACGCCGGCGAGCCCTGGCGGACAGACGTCACCGCCCCGCCGCTGACCCGGTGGATTGCCGGTGGAGCCGTCCACGGGCAGGTGCGGCTGGATCGGGCGGGCAGGAGCAGCGTCCAGGAGGTGACGATCGAGCCGAGGCAGGTACCGCTGGCCAGCGCCATGGGCGCCGGCGGTGTGCTGGCTGCCCTGTTCGCGCTCGCCTACCTGGAGTCGACCCGCCGGCTGCTGCGCGACGGCTCTCGCCAGAGAGCCGCGATGTTCGCCGCGGGGGCTCTCGGAGCGGTCCTCGGGTTCGGCGTGTGGCTGTCCGCTGCCACGCTGAGCCGACACGTCCCGGTTGCCGCCACCGGCGTCTGCTGTGTCCTGCTCGGCGCGGCCGCCACCACAGCCGCGGCTGCCGCCAGCCGTTCACGAGCCAGAGCTGGAGGCTGACGCGGGGCTGCCCGGGGCTCTGCCGGGCCGGACCCCAACCCGCCAGCAGCGCGGCACCCAGCACGCGGGGCGCCGGCTGAGGCTTCCCCACGGCGGCCGGGTGCGGGCTCGCACCGGCTGTGTCGCAACATCACAGATGGTGCTTGATGGTAGGTTGGCCTACCATATCGACCTTGGTGGCGCAAAGTCGATGTGAACGTTACGATCGCGGTCGTCAGAAGGTGGAGCTGCAATCCATGAAGCCAGATGTCCGGTTCTGAGCACCCCGGTTCTGAACTCGCCCGACGGCTGTTCGTCCCCGCCGAGCGGTGGGGCTGGGAATATGTCGACCCCGGCGTCAACCCGCACCCCCACCGCGACCATCCACCTGTCTGGAACGAACCACCCCCACCGGATC
>NZ_CEVIVD010000041.1:0-1909 GCF_982290655.1 Protofrankia sp. CiP1_Cm_nod3 | reverse complement strand
GTGATGCCGAGTGGGAGAGGTATCAGGCCGCTACCGCCGGCTGGCGGGCGGCGGTGGAAAGTCACGAGGCCGCTGACCGTGCCCGGCGGGAGACGGTGCCGTTGTTCCATCCGCTGGCGCCCCGGTCGGCAGCGAGCCGGGTCGACGTTTTCGGTGGCACTCGTGACGGCTGGGCGGGCCTGCTGGCGACCGTTGGCTCCTCGGCGCTTGCTTCCGGTGGCGGCATTCTCCTGCTCGATTTCAGTGAGCGCGGAGTCGGCGGTGGTCTGGCCCAGCTCGCGGTCGACGCGGGATGCCCGGTCACGGTAGACGATCTTCCCGCTGATATCGGCGGGCTGGGACTGTTGCACGGTGCGGATCCCGAGGACGCCGCCGAGCTTCTCGCGGATGCCGTCGACGTGGGACGTGGCGGGGGTGCTGATCCGACGCTCCGGGTGCTCGACGCCGAGATACTCGCGGCTGTCGCCACCCGGCTGGAACCACCTCTGACCTTCAGCCGGCTTGCCGCCGGCCTGCGCGTGCTGGAGGGGAACGAGCGGAACGACGGTCCGGGCCTCCTGTCGTCCGCGGAGCGGAACGCCGTCGCCGACCGGGCGGGCGGGTGGCGAGAAAATGAAAGAACCCAGCGGGAAATCCACTACCTGCGGGCCTCCCTGGAGCGGTTGGCCGGCCGGGAGGAAACGGCACCGGCTACCACACCGCGGCCGTGGTGGCCGGTGCCCGGGCTGCGCATCATAGCGACATCGAGCCATGACACGTCGGCCACCCGTAAGGAATTCGCCGACAGGGTGCTGTTCCACATCGTCCTGCACCAGCTCCGCCGCCGCCGTGGTGACGCTTCCCATGACATTCTGGTGGTTGCCGGCGGGGACCGGATGGGACTGCCCGCGCTGGAGGGCATGGCCCGGTACGCGGCCAACGCCGGCATACGTCTGGTGAATCTTTTCGAGCATCTGGGAGAGGGCACCGAACGTCTGATCGGCGCGGGCGACAGCGCCACCCTCGTCATGCGGCTGGGGAACGCCAGGGAGGCCGAGAGGGCGGCCGAGTTCGTCGGCCGTGGGCACAAGTTCGTCTTCTCCCAGGTCACCCGGCAGGTCGGCAGCAGCCTCACCACGGGGGCGTCCAGCAGCACGGGGGGGAGCGTCTCGGTCTCCGAGACCGAGAGCCGCGGCGGTTCGCGCGGGAGGGCTGGAAAATCAAGCAGCTGGAGCCGGTCGGTCACGGTATCCCAGTCGGCATTCTGGGAGAGCACCGAAAGCCTGTCGGTCACTGATTCCCATCAGGACGGTGCGGTTCTGCAGCGGGTCTATGAGTTCAGCGTCGAGCCGACGCAGATCCAGCAGCTCCCGCCGACGGCTTTCGTGCTGGTCGACTCGTCGTTGGGTGACCGCCGGGCGGCACTCGGCGACTGCAATCCCGGTATCGTTCTCCTGCCCAGGGTGGCCTCCACCGCCCGCCCGGCCGTGCCGCCGGTGGCCCGGCAGGGGCTGCCGCCCGGCCAGGGGACGCCCCTCCCGATCGACGGGCCGGATGTTCCGCCGGCTTCCCCTCCCGGCGGCCCAGGTGGCCAGCCCGAGACGATCGACCCGTTCCGGCCGTGGAGCCCGGGGAACGGGTAGCGCGATCATGCGGCCCGCGGCCGGCTAGATCTCCCGGGACAGCGGGCCATAGGGAAAGGTGTCCATCATTTCTTCGGCGGAGAACTCGTCCTGACCGGCTGGCGGGGCGTCGACGGCGAAGCCGCCCGTCCCGTACCGGGCACCACGCTCGGCATAGTGGCCGGCGTCGGGACCGTAGCCAGCGTAATCCGCGTACTCGCCGTCGTCGGTGGCATCGTACTCAGCCCGGTCGCGGTAGTCGTAGCCGTCCAGCACGACGGGGTCGAGATCATCCGGGACGAGGTTGA
>NZ_CEVIVD010000040.1:34387-41134 GCF_982290655.1 Protofrankia sp. CiP1_Cm_nod3 | reverse complement strand
CGCTTGGCGGAGCCGTGGGAGGAACGGGAGTGAAGGAGGCAGGCCTGGCGTCGGCTGGTGGCGGCACCTCGGCCGCGGGAGCCCAGCCAGCCGGACCGGGGGACTGCGCCGCGGCAGTCGCGGCAGGCCGGTGCGGGGCCCGGATCGGCGCGCCGGTTCCCACCGCGGCCGCCGCCCCGGGAACCGTTCCTCCAGAGCCAGAGCCAGAGCCAGAGCCAGAACCAGAGCCATACCCAGGACCCGCCACGTTGGCCGGAGCTGTTCTGGATGCCGGTCCGGCCGCGGCGGCTGGAACTGCCGTCGGGACGCCCGGAGCCGCCGCGGCGGCAACCGCGCCCACAGCGGCAGCGGGGCCTGCGGGAACCGCACCCGCCGCGACGATAGGGCCCGCCGCGGTAGCCGGGCTCGCGGGAACCGCGCTCGCGGCGGCCGGGCCTGGAAGGACGGCCGGTTGCGTGCCGGGGGCCGTATTCGCGATGCTCGTGGCGCCCGCGGCTGGGGCACCGGGGGGACCGGCGGCCACCCCCTGACGTTCCAGCCGCTCGATGCGGACCAGCAGCGCCGCCGGGTCGGAGCTCGCGGCGGGCAGCAGCGCGCGTGCCAGCGTCAGCTCGAGCAGCAGCCGTGGGCTGGTCGTGCCGCGCATCTCGACCAGGCCGGTGTGCACGACGTCGGCGGCGCGGGAGAGCTCGGCCGGGCCCATCCGCGCGCACTGGTCACGCATCCGTTCGAGCTGGTCGGCCGAGTAGCTCTCCAGCAGCCCCTTGGCGGGGGCGTCCGGGACGGCCGCGAGCACGATCAGGTCCCGCAGGCGTTCGAGCAGGTCCATGGCGAAGCGGCGCGGGTCGTGCCCGGAGGAGACGACCTTGTCGATGACGGTGAAGGCGGTTGAGCCGTCCCGCGCGGCCAGGGCGTCGACCGCCTCGTCCAGCAGGACGCCGTCGGTCAGGCCGAGCAGCGCGGCCGCCCGGTCGTAGCCCAGGCCGTCCGGGCCGGCGCCGGCGAGCAGCTGGTCGAGGACGGACAGCGAGTCCCGGACCGACCCGGCGCCGGCCCGCACGACCAGCGGTAACACCGCCGGGTCGACGTCCACGCTCTCCTGCGCGCAGATCGACGTCAGATGGTCGCGCAGCACCCCGGGCGGGACCAGCCGGAACGCGTAGTGGTGCGTCCGGGACCGGATGGTGGCGATGACCTTGTCCGGCTCGGTGGTCGCGAACACGAACTTCAGGTACGGCGGAGGCTCCTCGACGACCTTGAGCAGGGCGTTGAAGGCCGCCGCGGTGACCATGTGCGCCTCGTCCACGACGAACACCTTGAAGCGCGCCGAGGCGGGTGCGAAGAAAGCGCGTTCCCGCAGGTCACGGGCGTCGTCGACGAGGCCGTGGGAGGCGGCGTCGATCTCGGTGACGTCCATGCTGACCCCGGCGCGGATCGACACGCACTGGTCGCAGGCCCCGCATGGCTGCGGCGTCGGGCCGTCCACACAGTTCAGGGATGCGGCGAGGATGCGCGCGGACGACGTCTTGCCGCAGCCGCGCGGCCCGCTGAACAGGTAGGCGTGGTGCAGGCGGCCGGTGCGCAGCGCCTGCATGAGCGCGCCGGTGACATGCTCCTGGCCGACGACCTGGGCGAAGGTCGCCGGACGGTATCGGTTGTACAGCGCACCGCTCACCGGACCACCGGCCTGCCTGCCTCGTCGGAACCCAGGACCGCGACCCCGTGACGAAGAAGACCCCGTAACGGAGGGCGACCCCCCGCACACCCGCCAGAGCCTGCTTACCCTTGCTGCCTTCCGGCCCTGGGGGGGTTCACGAGGGTGACGCCGCACGAGGGGTCTGTCCAGCAGTCTATGGCCTGCCGGGGGGATCTTCGCGGCGGGGGTACCTGCCAGCGGTGACCATTGTCCGGACGGTGAACCTCGGCAAACTGTTCCATACCGCTCAGCGTCGAGACGGCCCGAGTACGTCCCGTGCGAAGGTAGCGGCACCCGATCGCCCACGACACGCAGGAAACTCGGTGAGGTCGAGCATGAGCATCAGCATTCGTAACCAGCTCTCTGGGGCTGTGACTGAAATCACTTCAGGCGAGGCGATCAGTGCTGTGAAGATTCGTCTCGCCACCGGGCAGGAAGTGGTTGCCGCGGTGACCACCGAGGCGGTCCGGGAGCTCGGCGTCGCCAGCGGCTCACAGGTCCGGATTCTGATCAAGGCGACGGACGTGTCCCTGGCCGTGGGCGAGGTGTCCGGCCTGAGCATCCGCAACCAGCTCCCCGGCGCGGTCACCGCGATCGACCAGGGCGAGGCGCTGGCCATCGTGAAGGTCGCCATCGAAGGCGGGGAAACAATCACCGCTGCGATCACCAAGGCGGCTGTCGGCGACCTCGGCCTCGCGGCGGGCTCCGCGGTCACCGCCCTGATCAAGTCCACGGAGATCGCCATCGCCGGCCCCTGACCCGGCCGCGGCCCACTCGGCCCACTCGGCCCACTCGGCCCGCTCGGCCCGCTCGGAGCACTCAGCCCGCTCGGCCCGCTGTCTCGATCGCCCTTCGGATCCGATAGTGTGGTCGACGGAGGATTCGCCTAGTGGCCTAGGGCGCACGCTTGGAAAGCGTGTTGGGGGCAACCCCTCGCGAGTTCGAATCTCGCATCCTCCGCCACCGCTGACCAGCGGAAACGAAGGCCCCGGACCGTTCGACGACCGGGGCCTTCGGCGTGCCGTGGGCTCAGAGGATATCGTCGCCGGCCACGCGTGCCTGCTGTCCCTCTCCGACATCCGTCAACTGGCCCACGCCATCGACGAGGGCCAAGCCGTCACCATCGAATACGTCTTCGACAAGGGGATCCTCGGCATCGGTGACAGTGATCGCATCCTGGTCTCACAGCGTTTCGTCGGCCACAGCCCCGCCGCCCGTGAACACGTCATAGCGCTCGCCGGCCGACCGCTCATCGGACCTCAACCGGGCACCCACCCCGTCGCGGCCATCCACCGCTCCTGGCGCACCAAGCCAGGTCTTCCACGGAAGCCCGCGCCCCGTCACGGCCGCATGATCACCAAGGCGTCGGCCATACGACGCAATGGTAAGGGGCACGACACCAAGAGTATGGTCTCTTGTATGGCGACGAAGAAGGTCACGGTGACGATCCCCGAGGATCTGCTGGACGAGATCCGCGCGGAGGCGGCAGAGCGGGGCCTGTCGGCATACGTCGCCGAGGCGCTGCGCTTCAAGCGGGATCGGGACCGCCTTGCGGAACTGGTCGACTGGCTGCAGGAAGAACACGGCCCCGTCGCCGGTGACGAGCGTGCGGCAGCACTCGACGAATTGGCGGAGCTCGACGCCGAACACGAGCGACGCCGCACGACGGGGCAGCACAACGCCGGAGAGGCGGCGTGAAGAAGCGGGGTGCCGAGCAGCGGCCCCTGCGCGTCTTCGTTCTCGATTGCGACGCCCTGGCCCTGGCCGTGCGCGGCGATCGGAAGATGATCGCCTGGCTCGACCTCGCGGCCCGTGGGGAAGCCGAGGTGGTGACGTCTCCGATGACGCTGGTCGAGGCGTACGACGGCAGAACCACCGAGCAGCGCTGGGACTGGGTCCTCTCCCGGCTCAAGGCCGCCGACATCGGAAAGGACGAGGCCCGCCAGGCCCGGCGCCTCCTGGCCGATACCAGGCCGCACGGCCACAAGTACGCGATCGACGCCGTGCTCGCCGTCATCGCACGACAGCAGAAGGGGCAGGTAACCGTCTTCACCTCGGACCTCGATGACCTGGAGAAGCTCCTCCCGCACACCATCGTCGTCAAGAAGGTATGACCCGGCACAAATCTCCGACGGCGCAACGCGCCTCACCGAGCCCGACACCGGATTCGTACTCGTCCGCAACGGATCATAATGCCGCGGGACGTTCTCGGATCGGAGTGTGGCGACCGCAAAGCGTAGTGATCCCGGCTGCTCGACCCACATTCCATACTCCTCATACGTGAGTCCGAGGTAGTCGCGCAACGGCATGGGCCGGCCGGCCGGGGCACCGCCAGCATCGTGCCAGGCAGCCACCCAGTCATCGACCTCGGGGAGCAGCGCTCGCCCCGCAAGGCACGCGTCGAGGAAGGTTGTGGTTCAGACATCGATCCTCCTTCCTGGCACCGCATCTCCTACTGTGACACCTGTGATCTCCTGGCAGGTTGTCGGCTCCGCGAAGGCCCTACTGGAGGGCAAAGAAGACTCGGTTGCTGTCCAGGGCCAGGGTTTCCTCGACGATCCAGGCGCCGCCCTGCACCTGGTCGGTGGGGACGGAGACGCAGACGTTGCCCGATGCCTTGGCGTTCGGGAACATTTCGCTGACGTCGCTGAGGCTGGTCGGGATGACCCCGCAGTGGTCGTCCTCGCCGCCTCTGCCGAAGGTGTTCCCGCCCGAGCCGTGGAAATGGAATGACAGATCGACCCACGGTGTCCCGGAATCGGGCCCATTGTAGGTCAGGTTGACGGGCACCATCACGAACTGCCGGCCGGCGGCGGGGGGATCGTTGAACCTGTTCTTGGCGGTGACCTGGGCGGTCGCGTTCAGGACGGTGGGGCCCAGGGTCACCTGCCAGTCGCCGATCTTGACGGTGGTACCGGCGGGCACGGGCTTCTGCCGGGTGCCGGGGGCGTCGCCGGTGCGTGTCGTGCCGGGGGCTGCCGAACTGTTCGGCTGGTTGACGATGTCGGCTCCCGCTCCGTCCGGATCGATGCTGGCGCAGCCGGTCATCGCCAACGCCACGGCGGCGAGGAGCGAGAGAAGCGCGGGAAAAGCGGTCCGTCCGGCACGCGCCTCAATGGAGGTCGTGATTCTGGATGGCATGAGAAGACGCATTCGATGATCACTTTCTGGGTGTCCTGCGGCGAGTACCGAAAAGGCTTGGACGGACGACCACCGCTGCCGCCGGAGCCGCTTGTGGAGCGAAGAAGGCGGCGGATGGGGGAGGGACGCCGGAGTGGGTGTCCGAGCCGTCCCCCCCGAGCGGCCCGGACGGAGGTCACTGTGGAGGCGCCGGAGCCCAGGGATCAAACATTCAGCTGATAACCAGGGTTATCAGTCTTCCTCATATTATTTCTCTTTATCATAACTATGCTTGCCTGACGCGACCACGGATCGGGCCGTGGGCGGCGCACTGGCGCGAACGGGGGTGAGCACATGCCGGACCTGACCGACGCGGGCACGCTGCTCATCTCGATGCCGGAGATCGCCGACCTCGCCGACGTGCGACGCGCGGTGGTGACCACCTGGCGGCGTCGGCACGCGGACTTCCCTGCGCCCGTCACGGCTCAGGGGCTGGACGCGGGCATCCCGATGTTCCATGCGCCGGACGTCGTGCGCTGGCTCGCCGCGAACCCGCGGCGCGGCAACCGCCGGATCGAGAACGCGGATCTGCGCCTCTACCTGCTGCGCTGCCTGGGCCAGCGGATGGGCGCCCGCACCTTCGTCGCCGCGGCCAGCGCGCTGCTCTGCCTACGCCACCTCGACGACGAGCCGCTCACCCCGACAGCGACGACAGCCGAGGCCGCGATGACCGCCGGGACCGCGATGACCGCCGGGACCGCGATGACCGCCGGGACCGCGACGGCCGCCGGGACCGCGACGGCCGTCGACGCGGAGAAGGTCGATGATCTGCGCGCGTCGCTGCGTGTCCGGGCGGAGCGGGTCGATCCGGACGACCGGCTGCTGCTCTCCGAGGTGACGGCTCTCAGAGCGCACGTGGGCTGGTTGGCTCCCGCCGTCGACGAACTGGTCGAGGCGGCCTACAGCACCCGCGACGCGTTCGAACGGCTGCTCGGCGCCCGCCACCGCCTCAACGTTCCCGAGCTCTACACCGACTCGGTGGTATCCCAGCTGGCGAGCCTGATGGCGCAGCTGTCCGGCGCCCGTGAGCATGCCCGGGATGTCGGGGCCGTGCACGTGGCCGACCCGGCGGCGGGTGCCGGTGACCTGCTGGCCGCCGTCCACTCGGTGATCGGCGAGGCGTACGACGTGCGGATCAGCGGGGCCGAGCCCGACCGGTTCCTCGCCCGGCTGGCCCGCCGCCGGTTCACGGTCGCCGGCGTGAGCCGCCGTGACCTGGACGTTCGTGCCTCGGCCGCGCGCCGCGCGAACGCCGACGCCGTCGTCACCCGCCTGCCGTTCCGGCCGGCGGAGGAGCGCGACGCCGTGGGCGTGCTCGTCGCGGTGCGCCGGATCGCCGACGCGCTGCGCCCACGGCAGACCGCTGTCCTGCTCGGGCCGGCCGAGGCGCTGGTGGACCCGCTGCCGGTGCACCGGCCGGCGGTGCGGCGCCGCGACGAGCTGCTGGCCACCGGCCTGGTCGAGGCGGTGATCCACCTGCCTGGCGGGATGGTCCCGTTCCGGCCGGCCTACCGGACGGCGCTGTGGGTGCTGCGCCGGGAGGAGGACGCGCCGGCGCACGGCCGGGTGCTGCTGGCGGACATCTCCGACCGGGAGCTGACCGACGACGTCGTCGAAACGCTCGTCCTGGACGTCGCGACCTGGCGCCGGGACGGATTCCGCCCGGACGAGCGGCTGCGCGTCCTCGCCTCCCAGGCGGCGATCAGCCAGTTGACGACCCGGCCCGGGGACGCGCCGGTGGCGTTGACGGCGCCGCGTCCCACCGGCGAGCCGAGCCGGCGGGCCGCCCGGGCGGTCGTGCGCATCCGCGAGATGGACGACCGGATCGCGTCCCACCGCGATACCGCGATGACAAGCGGTGTCGCGGTGAC
>NZ_CEVIVD010000040.1:32327-34014 GCF_982290655.1 Protofrankia sp. CiP1_Cm_nod3 | reverse complement strand
CGCGTCGGCGGCCGACAGATCGACCGGGTCGTTCTCGCCGGCGCCTACCCGCGTGCCGCGCTCACCCAGCCCGGCGACATCGTCGTCACGACCAGCCCTCGTTTCGGGGCGCATCTCGATGAGAGCGGCTATTCGATCATCGAGTTCCCCGCGCGCGGCCTGCGGCTGACGGACGCGGGGCGCGCCGTTCTCACCCCGCGGGTGCTGGCCGCGTTGCTGGCCGCCGCGGCGCCCGCCGGCCGCGCGTCCGGGGCGGTCCGCGCGCCACGCCGGCTGGAGGACCTGTGTGTCGCCGCGCTGCCCGAGCCGGTCGTGCGCCGGCTCGACGCCCTGCTCGCCCGCGCCGACGCCCGCCGGGCTCATCTACTGTGCGAGCTCGGCATGCTGGACGAGCTGGCCCGGACCACCATCGGTGGGCTGGCGGACGGCACACTGACCCTGATCGCCGCCCCGGACGGCCAGCGCCCCTGACCCGCCGGCCCTGACGACCACCGAGCCACCGAGCAGCCGAGCCACCGAGCAGCCGAGCAGCCGAGCCGTCGCGGCAGCGGAACATCGAGATATCGAGAAGCACCGAGGAGACATATGCCCCCGCGGAAGAAGTCCGCTCCGGCCGGGCCGCCGACCATGGCCGAGTTGCGCGAGACGCTGTGGAAGGCGGCCGACAAGCTGCGCGGCTCCATGGACGCCGCCCAGTACAAGGACTTCGTCCTCGGCCTGATCTTCCTCAAGTATGTCTCGGACGCATTCGTCGAGCGGCGCGAACAGATCCGCCAGGACGTGCTCGCCGACGGGATCGCGCTATCGCGGGTCGAGGATTTCCTCGACGACCCCGACGAGTACTCCGGGCACGGGGTCTTCTGGGTTCCGGAGCAGGCCCGGTGGGAGTTCATCGCGGCGAACGCGAAGAGCGCCGGGATCGGCGAGCTGCTCAACGCCGCGATGGACGCGGTGATGAAGAAGAACCCGCCGCTCACCGGCGTCCTCCCACGGATCTTCAACAGCGAGAGCGTCGACCAGCGCCGCCTCGGCGAACTCGTCGACCTGCTCGGCGACGCCCGGTTCACCGGCCACCGGACGACGGCCCCGCCGTCGGCGTCACCCCCGCCGGGGGAGGACGGCGCGCTGTTCGCCGAACCCGCGCCGGGCGTCCCGGCGGAGGCGGTGACCCGGTCGGCCCGGGACGTGCTGGGGGAGGTGTACGAGTACTTCCTGGAGAAGTTCGCCCGTGCCGAGGGCAAGCGCGGCGGTGAGTTCTACACCCCGGCGAGCGTGGTGAAGCTGCTCGTCGAGGTGCTGGAGCCGTACTCCGGCCGGGTGTACGACCCGTGCTGCGGGTCGGGCGGCATGTTCGTCCAGGCGGAGAAGTTCGTCGCCGAGCACCGCGGGCTCACGCGCAAGGACGACATCGCCGTCTACGGGCAGGAGTCGAACGAGCGGACCTGGCGGCTGGCGAAGATGAACCTCGCCATCCACGGCATCACCGGCGACCTGAGCTCCCGGTGGGACGACACGTTCCACAACGACCGGCACCCGGACCTGCGGGCCGACTTCATCCTGGCGAACCCGCCGTTCAACATGTCCGACTGGGCGCGCACCGTCGACGACCAGCGCTGGCGCTACGGCACCCCGCCGGCCGGCAACGCGAACTTCGCCTGGATGCAGCACATCATCGCCAAGCTGGGCT
>NZ_CEVIVD010000040.1:16706-31511 GCF_982290655.1 Protofrankia sp. CiP1_Cm_nod3 | reverse complement strand
CGAAGATCGCCGGCACCTACCACGCCTGGCGGGGGACGCAGTCGGCCCGCGAGAAGAACCTGAAGTACGAGAACGTCCCCGGCTTCTGCTACTCGGCGACGACGGAGGAGATCCGCACCCACGACCATGTCCTCACCCCGGGCCGCTACGTGGGAGCCGCCGAACTCGACACCTCCAACGACGAACCAATAGCCGACAAGATCGCCCGCCTCACCAAGGAACTCTTCACCCACTTCGAGGAATCCGCCCGCCTGGAAAAAGAAGTCCGCACCCAACTGGAGCGCCTCGATGTCTGACTGGCACAAGGTGAGCCTCGGGGAGTTCGTCTCACTCCGGCGAGGGCACGACCTTCCGGCACGAGAGAGAACACAAGGCTGCGTTCCTGTAGTTGGTAGCGGTGGGATAGTTGGTTACCATGATACGGCTATTGCCCCGGGGCCGGGAGTTACGGTTGGCCGGGCTGCCAATCTTGGCTCTCCCTCCTTTGTGGATTGCGATTACTGGCCTCTAAATACAACCTTGTATGTAGATGATTTTTGTGGTAACGATCCACGATTCGTGTACTATCTGTTTCTGACACTGGACTTGACTGGCTTTGATTCTGGTAGCGTTCAGCCGATGTTAAATAGGAACTATATTCGTAGAGTTCCTATTCGGGTGCCGAGTCCATCTGGGCAGCGCGAGGTTGCTACGGTGCTCGGGGTGCTGGACGACAAGATTGCTGTCAACGAGCGTGTCGCTGCTACGTCCCGGCAGCTCGGTGAAGCCCGGTTTGCTGACGTGGTCCAGGGGTCGGGCGGTCGTAAGATCCGGCTCGGTGACTTGGTCGAGACGTTGACGCGCGGCGTGGCACCGCGCTATACCGAGGACGACGATGCCCTCGTTGTGCTCAACCAGAAGTGCATTCGTGCGGGCCGGGTGGGCCTCGATCCTGCTCGAAGGACGGAATCAGGAAATGTCCAGTCCGGTAAATATCTGAAGATGAACGATGTGCTGGTCAACTCCACAGGTGCCGGCACGCTGGGTCGGGTGGCAAGATGGGCCGGGGACATCCCGGCCACGGTCGACTCGCATGTCACCATAGTCCGTTTCTCGTCGGATCGAATGAATCCGATGTGTGGTGCGTTCGCCATACTGGCAGCTCAGCCCGAGATCGAGTCCATGGGTGAGGGAAGTACCGGCCAGACGGAACTCGGTAGGGCGAAGTTGAGTGATCTCGTGCTCGCTGTTCCGGCGCCCGAGAAATGCGAGAGTATCGGTGTCGGATTGGAAATCCTGGAATCTCGCGCTGAGGCCGCGCTGGGGGAATCCATCACGCTCGCCGAGCTGCGGGACACGTTGTTGCCGAAGTTGATGTCGGGGGAGATTCGGGTGCGGGATGCGGAGAAGGTTGTGGAGGATGTGACGTGAGCTCGGGTCGGGGGGGCTGGAGCGAGGCTGACTGGGAGCAGGCGGCCGTTGACACGCTGGGGGAGCTTGGGTGGCAGCCGGTGAAGGGTGCCCAGCTCGGGCCGGGTAGTGGGGAGCGGAAGGACTGGGCTGAGCCGATTCTTGTCGAGCGGCTGCGGGACGCGATCAGTCAGATCAATCCGGATCTGCCGGCCAGCGCTGTCGACGATGCCGTCGGCGTGGTGCTCGCGTCCGAATCCCGGGACGCGATCGCGGAGAACCATCGGCTGCACGAGTTCATGGCGCGCGGGATGCGTTCCGTCACCGTAGTCGACGAATATGGTGCCGAGCACACCCCGACCATCTGGCTGATCGATTTCCGCGATCCGGAGGTGAACGACTATGTCGTCGCCAGCCAGGTGCGGATCGACGACCGTAACCGTAACGGCATCCGCTGTGATCTCGTCCTGTACCTCAACGGCCTGCCGGTCGCCGTCGTCGAGCTGAAGAACGCCGGCGCCGAAAAGGGCGACCTGCGGGTCGCGCACCAGAAGCTGATGAACTACGTGGCCGAATGGCCGCTGGCGTTCCGGGCCACCGTGCTGTTTGCCGTCGCCGACGGGGTGACCGCCCGCTATGGCACCCCGTTCACCCCGTTCAACCATTTCGCGCCGTGGAACGTCGACGAGAAAGGCCAGCCGGTACGCCGGGAGGGAAACCCCGGCGGGCAGCCACGCGACGTTGACGACGTCCGCTACGACGACGCGCAGAGCGTGCTGCTGCACGGCCTGTTCGACCAGCGCCGGTTCCTCGAGCTGCTGCGCGGCTATGTCACGTTCGCCAGTGTGGGCGGCTCGGGCCTGCGGAAGCGGATCGCGAAGGCGCACCAGTACTTCGCCGTCAGCCGGGCGGTGGAGAAGACCGTCGAGGCGATCCGCGGCGACGGGAAGGCTGGTGTCGTCTGGCACACCCAGGGCTCCGGCAAGTCGATGGAGATGGAGCTCTACGCCTACCAGGCCAGCGTCGACCCGCGGCTGGCGAACCCGACGATCCTGGTGCTCACCGACCGGATCGACCTCGACGACCAGCTCCACGGGGTGTTCAATGCCAGCCTGCTGCTGCCGAGCAAACCCGTGCGGATCGATAGCCGCGAAACGCTCCGCACGGAGCTGTCGAGCCGCACGACCGGCGGCATTCTGTTCACCACCCTGCAGAAGTTCGGCCTGACGAAGGAGGAGCGGGAGGCGAAGTCGGCGCACCCGCTGCTCTCCAACCGGCTGAACATCATCGTGATCGTGGACGAGGCGCATCGCAGCCACTACGACAATCTCGACGGGTTCGCCCTCCGGCTGCGCGAGGCGTTACCGAAGGCGACGTTCCTCGCGTTCACCGGCACCCCCCTGTCGGAGGTGGACCGCGACACCCGCAAGGTGTTCGGCGACTACATCGACACCTACGACCTCACCCGGGCCGTCGAGGACGGGGCGACCGTCCGCGTCTACCACGAAAGCCGGCTCATCCCGCTCGAACTGCCGCCGGGCGTCGACCCCGAGACGATCGACACCCGGGCCGACGAGATCACCGCCGGGCTGGACGAGGCGGAGCAGGAGCGGGTGCGCCGCAGCGTCGCCGCGATGAACGCGCTCTACGGCGCGCCGGCCCGGGTCCGGACCCTGGCGAGCGACATCGTCAAACACTGGGAGGCGCGCTCCGACCGGATGCGCCCGTTCATCGACGGCCCCGGCAAAGGGATGATCGTCTGCGCCACCCGGCAGATCTGCGCGGACCTGTACCGGGAGATCGTCGAGCTGCGCCCCGGCTGGCACGACGACGCCGTCGACCGCGGGAAGATCAAGGTCGTCTACACGGGGAACACCGACGACAAGGGCGAGATCTTCAAGCACGTCCGGCGGCCGTCCCAGAACAAGGTGATCCAGTCCCGGGTGCGTGACGCCGACGACCCGCTCGAACTGGTCATCGTGCAGTCGATGCTGCTCACCGGGTTCGACGCGCCGCCACTGCACACGATGTACCTCGACAGGCCGATGCGCGGCGCCGCGCTCATGCAGGCCATCGCCCGGGTCAACCGCACCCACCGCAACAAGCGGGACGGCCTGCTCGTCGCCTACGCCCCGGTGGCCGACCGGCTGCGTGCGGCGCTCGCCGAGTACACCTCCACCGATCAGGCGCAGCAGCCCCTCGGCCGCGACATCGGCGAGATGATCGGCAAGGTCCGTGACCTGCACGACGTCATCGTCAGGATCCTCACCGACCACGACTGGCGGGCGGCGCTCGCCGCCGGCACCCGGACGGCCTACAAGGACGCCCTGTACGGCACCATCGAGTACCTGCACGACCCGGCCCGGCCGGGGAACACGGCACGGGACGGCCAGCTCCCGCGCGCAGCCCGGTTCCGCGACGCCGCCGCCCGCCTCGAACGGGCCTACGCGCTGTGCGCCGTCCGGGACGAGCTGGACGACCTGCGCCCCGACATCGCGTTCTTCCACGCCGTCCGGGTGTCGATGGCCAAACTGGACGCCGAGGAGCGGCGGGCCGCCGGCCTGCCCGTCCCCGACGAGGTCGAGATCCTGCTGCGCCAGCTCACCGCCGCGACGATCGAGGCCGGCGGCGTCACCGACCTCTACGAGGCGGCCGGGATCTCCCGGCCCCCCGACCTCTCCCACCTGGACGAGGCATACCTGGAGCGGCTGCGGGCGTCGAAGACCCCGAACCTCGCGATCGAGGCGCTGCGGCGGGCCGTCGAACAGACCATGCGTCAGGTCACGCGGCACAACATCGTCCGCCGGCGCAGCTTCTCCGACCGGCTCGTCGAGCTGATGAACGCCTACCGCAACCAGCACCTGACCGCCGCCGAGATCCTCACCAAACTGGCGGAGATGGCCAGGGAGGTGAACACCGAGGGTGACCGCGGCCGACGCTTCACACCACCGCTGTCCACCGACGAGCTCGCGTTCTACGATGCCGTCGCGCAGAACGCCTCCGCCGTCAGGGAGCTGGGGGACGACAAGCTCGCCGCGATCGCGCGCGACCTCGTCGTCCAGGTCAGGAAGTCGGTGACCATCGACTGGACGATCCGCGAGGACGTCCGGGCGCGGATGCGCACCATCATCAAACGCCTGCTCGCCCGGCACGGCTACCCCCCGGACGCGGCCCGGGAGGCGATCGACCTCGTCATCGCCCAGACAGAAACCTTCGCCGAGGACTGGGCCGCCGGCACCGACCGCTGACCGCCGCTGACCCGCGAGCGGGGGTCATCCAACTGTCGGGACGCCGCGTCTACGCCGCGATGGAAGGCGCCATGCCCGGTGAACGACCCCACGACCGCCCTGAGAGGCGGAATCCAACCGTCTCAACACATCAGGACCTCGCGTATGGCCACGAAAAGACCACGCATGGCGAATTGCACTTGTGTAATTAGCCGCGAAACACTGTGTCCGACCGGCGACGTGGGTAAGTTCGAGCGGAGGCTGAGGGATGCTCAGGCCACGGCACCCGATCAAGGAGCTGGAGGCCGTTCTACGGAGCGCGGAGAAGCAGGGCTGGAAGGTTGACAGGGGCAAGGGCTACTTCAAGATGTTCTGCACCTGTGGTGAGCTTCACAAGAAGTTCGTGCACCTCACCCTGTCCGACCCCAACTACGGGAAGAACCTCCGCGGGTATCTGAAGAGCCGGACATCCTGGAAGGAGGACATGTCGTGACGTACTACACCATGATCGAGCTCAAGGCCAGTGGCCCGCTCGACGGTCTTGACGCCTCACTGATCTCCTTGCTGACACTCTGTATAACCTGCACAACGTCACCGACCCCGACCTTGGCGCGACTCTCAGCACCGGCCGCATCGACGTCACAATGATCGTCGATGCTGACTCCCTCGAAGAGGCTCTGCACAAGTCCCTCACCGCCACGCGCACCGCGATCCACGTGGCCGGCGGCGCGACTCCCGACTGGGAGCGGATGATCCGCGAGGTCGGCACCCAGGCCCGCGAACTCACCGACGCCTAGCAGGCGCCGATCACCAACACCAACGCGACTCGAGACCCGGCCAGCACGACGCCTGTCCCGTTTCGGGATGCAGCCGCTAGGCGGCCGGGATGATGTCGCCGTCGCGGACCGTCAGGCGACAGCTGGGTGGGGGGCCGCTTGGGCGTGCTACCCGTCGATGATGTCGGCGGCGGTGGCCGCGGTGACCGCGCGGCGCAGCCAGACGTCCAGTTGGGTCAGGTCGGTGGAGGCCAGGATTTTCTCGCGTACCGCCTCGGGCACCGGCACGCCGCGCGTGTCGAGCACGGTCAGGATGTCTTCTCCCTTCCCCTGCGCCTTCCCCTCGGCCTTCCCCTCGGCCTTCCCCTGAGCGGCGGTGTTGCGGAGCAGTTCGCTGCGGTACTCGTAATCGGCGGTGGTGGTCATGAAAGCCTCCCAACGGATCCGGGCCGCTTCGGGCAGCCCGGCCAGTACGCCCCAAAGCACCGGTAGGTAGCCACACGCATCCTCACGAACGACGATATGGGTCGATGGACGTCCGGGCATCGGTGGAGATCAGCGTGAGTTTGTCGTTGTGTACGCTTTTGCGGCCAAAAAGAGTATACAACGACAAAATTATGCCGATCATGGTCTGTGCGGGTGGTTGTGGATGGGATTCGTGCTGCTTGATCAGTGTTTTAAGATCCAGGTGACTCGGAGCGCGGTAATGGTGAGCAATCGGTCTTCGATGCTGTATGTCAGCAGTCCGTACCCGAAGACCGCCCGCCACAGTTCGGTGCGCTTGTTGTAGGTGCCCTGACGATAGGGGTCGTCGACCAGCCGGTTCAGGAGAGCGTCAAGCTCATGGCGGCCCTCGGGGGGTAGTGTGTCACGCTGTTGCTCGGCGTAGGTGACCCAGCGGATCGTGTATCTGGCCATTGGTCACCTCCGGATCCCCGGCTGGGTATGAGGTGGTCGCTCCGAGCACGGTGGGGTCTCCGGCCGCTATGCGTCGACGGTCCGCGAGAGCGCCGGTTTCGATCTCTGGGTTGGCGGTGAGCACCGCCTGCCCCCACCACTTGTCGATCACCACGCTCACCGGGTCGAGGTTGAGGGTGTTGTCCGCCTCCGCCAGCGCGATCCGCAGTTCCGCCACGAACATGTCGCGATCGTCTGGACGGAGCGCATCGCGGATCGCGGGCCCGTTCTTCTCAACGCGGTTGCGGACCCCGTAGATCGGGATGGTGTCGGCCATGCGATCCATTGTTCCACCCCGTAGGTGGAGCAACGGGGAGGAGAAGTGGTCGCCCGTGTGATCCGCTGTTCCCGTCGACAGGGCAGGTCAGCAGAACGGTTGCCGCCCGCCGGTCGCGGCGCGGGATGCGATCGACCTCGTCACAACCCAGACAGGGACCTTCGCCGAGGGCTGGGCCAGCGGCGGTGGGTAGGTGGGAGATCGCTTGGGTGTGCTACTCGTGGACGACGTCGGCGGCGGTGGCCGCGGTGACCGCGCGGCGCAGCCAGACGTCCAGTTGGGTCAGGTCGGTGGAGGCCAGGATTTTCTCGCGTACCGCCTCGGGCACCGGCACGCCGCGCGTGTCGAGCACGGTCAGGATGTCTTCTCCCTTCCCCTGCGCCTTCCCCTCGGCCTTCCCCTCGGCCTTCCCCTCGGCCTTCCCCTGAGCGGCGGTGTTGCGGAGCAGTTCGCTGCGGTACTCGTAATCGGCGGTGGTGGTCATGAAAGCCTCCCAACGGATCCGGGCCGCTTCGGGCAGCCCGGCCAGTACGACGTCATAGTACAAGATCTCTTTCTGTGGGCCTACGGAACGCAACGCTTCCAACAACGCCGGGAACATCGCGTCCACCTCGGCGCCACCGCCGTGGCAGAGTGCGGAGAGCACCGCCAGCGCCGGGTTCGCCCGGGCCAGCCGTACGTCCACCACCAGCGGCACGTCACCCGGCGTAAAGATCAGCGGCCGGAGCAGCAGGCCGCTCGGCCCGTCCGGGGGGAGCATGCGCCGGTACCAGCGGGCTGTCGCCGGGTCGGGGCAGAAGACCACGAGCGCCGTGTCGACGTCCAGCTCGGCCTCCAGTTGGGCCACGTACAGCTTCCAAGTTCGCTGTTTCGCGAGGTCCCGGCCACGCTGGATCTCCAGCACGGCCGCCAGCAGCGGCCGGTCCACCGGATCGCAGAACAGCACCATGCCGTCGGCGTGGTAGGTGCGCGGGACCATGACGCGGACGTCGGTGGCCTCGGTGCGAGCGTGGTGGTAATCGGGCATTTTGACGTCGAACACGGTGGCCAACAGCCAGGCCATCAGGTCCGGGTCAAGCTTGGTCAGGGCGACCGGGGATTCGTGTTCGGCAGAGGGCATGGAAGCACGGTATGCACCGGATCCGCATACATCGGGCCTTGTCCGTGCTGAAACCGGTATCAGCAAACAACAAGGCCACTGTTCCGGCGGTTGTTCCGTCCGCTGTTCCGGCGACCACGGCCGTGACCGCGGCGTTGGCTGCCGAACGACGTGAATTCGGTGCCGTGGCCACAATCCTGGATTCACATCGTTTGTCGTGCCGACCGGTTTGCCGCGTCGCCCCGAGACACCGGCCCACCCGAGGCGGTTTACGGACTTCGTGGATCGAGACGGTGTCCGCCGCGCTTCAGTGCTCCTGCCGACCTGTCGACAGCGGATCGGTCCCGGGGCCCGGCGCGGCGTCAGGACGGGGAGAAGGCGTCAGAGCGGGGAGAAGATGTCGTCGGCCGTGACGGTGAGGATTCCGGGTGGCGGGTTGCGGATCTCCTCGCGGGCGCAGACGGCGAGGCGGATCGGGCCTGGCCGGTCCGCGTCCCGCTGGCCGGCACCAGCGAGCCCGCGACGGACAGCTGCGCCAGTTCGCCGCGGGCGGCGCGGCCGGCGTCGGTGTGGAAGACCGACCGCCGTCCGGCGACGAAGCGGTGCGGCAGGGCGGTCTTGCCGACTCTGCGCCGTCCCCAGACCACCACCGGCCGCGGGTCGGTCGAGGCCCACCAGCGTTCCAGCGCGGCAAGCTCTCCGGTGCGGTTGACGAACGTCATCCGCCTCTGCCTGCATCGCCCGTAACTTACATCGGACGTCAGTAGAGTGCCGGCGAGCCGTTGGCGGCCCATGCTGGCGGGTTGCCGCGCGGGGCCTCTCCGGTGGCTTCAGGTGGCCTTGAGCCCCAGGACGTCGGATGCCTGGGGGTCGCTGTCGGCGAGGAAGTCGCGACAGCGGGTGGCCTCCTCGGTCTCGCCGATCGCGGTGGCCGCGCGGGCCAGTGCCGCGAGCGCCCGCAGGAAGCCCTGGTTGGGCTCGTGGGACCACGGGATCGGCCCGTGCCCGCGCCAGCCCGCGCGGCGTAGCTGGTCGAGGCCGCGATGGTATCCCGTCCTGGCGTAGGCGTAGCTGGTCACCGGGCTGCCGGCGTCGAGGGAGCGTTCGGCCAGGGTTGCCCAGGCGAGGCTGGAGCCGGGAAAACGGCCGGCGACGGTCTGCGGATCCTCGCCGGCGCTCAGCGCCTGCGCCGCGGCGGGATCGATGGTGAGCTTGGCCGGTGGTGGGCCACCGAGCAGATCCGGTCGTTCGGGCGAGGGTGTCATGGGGCTCATCCTGCCGGATCCGGCCGGCCGCGCAGCCAGCCGGAGGGGGAAGTCCGTCAGATGATGGACCCGCCGGGAGGGGGAGAGCCGGCAGGTCCATCACCTGATCGGGGTACGAGGCGGGCAGGGCACCCGGCCGCGACCCGGCGGCAAAGGAACGGCGTTGAGCGTCCCGTGACCTTTAGCCGCAAAATTTCAAAGTCATAAAATGGTACAAAAGGTGCACCCGGTATGCTACAGGACGGTCGGGTTGGTGACGGTGACGTCCCAGAGGTTCTTGCCGACCACTCCAGCGCCGCCGTCGTCCACCCGGGTCAGATACGAGTAGAGCGATGCCAGTCCCTGGGACTCCCGCCCGAAGCGTCCGTCCACCTGGAGGATGAACCTCTTCTGACGCATCTCGCTCTGCCAGACGTAGGCGTCGGGGCGGACCTCGCCGGCCAGTGTGCTGGACAGCGCCGTCCCGGTGAAGTTCTCGGAGTTCAGCAGGGCCTTGGCGCGTTCCAGCGTCATCGCTGGCTGCACCGGAGTAATCGCACGCTGTACCGGGCTGGTGGTGGGAGCGCTGGGGGCGACGATACCGCTGGACGACGGTGCCGGGCCGCTACGGCTCAGGCCCAGCTTGGACGCGCAGGACGGCCACGGGGACCAGCCACGGGCGTTGTAGAGCTTGTAGGCAGCCTCGTCCTGAAGCGTCGGCGGCGCGCCGCTGGGCAGGCCGGAGTAGCCCAGGGCATGCCAGGTCTGGGCGTCGAACTGGTAGGCGCCGTAGTAGCCGTTGCCGGTGTTGATCAGATAGTTCCCGCCGGACTCACACTGGCGGAGTTTGGCGAAGTCGTCAGCGGTCGCGGCGCTTGCGGGTGCGGTCGTGACAGCCAGGCCACTGCTCACGAGTGCCGTCACGGCACCGGTGGTACGCAGGACCTTCATGACGGTGGAGGGAGGTTGCGGGGCGCGGTGCCTGCCACCAGACGGCATGTGGGTCGGTCCTTCCCGTCGCCTACGAGGTGAGCTGTCGGGTGCGGGCGGGAATCAGGCCCGGCCGGTGGCACCAGGAGGCACTGCCGGCTTTACCCCAAGGACTCCGTGGACGGACGTCCGGATGGTGGTTCCCCCGATCCTGTCCTTGTGGCTCCGCGGTAGCTCGGGCCGTACCGAACGGGGACAGGACTCGGCGTCCGTCCGGGCGGCCTCACCGATCCGGCGAGTGGGGAGGACTCTAGCGAGTCTGGTTCTATCGAAGCAAATCGGGGTGTCGGATGAACTACACCGACGTGACTGTTATCACCCGAATGGGCTAAGCGCCTTGAACGTGTCACCGTAGCTGACGGTGTGACTCCGCCCCGCGGCGGGGTCGCCTTCTCCGATTTCTGTGACTTATGGTGACGGACGAAGTTTCTTTCGTATCGTGAATGTGCTTGTTGTCACTTCTGGGGCACTCCGGGAAGCGGAGCCGTCCGGAGCGGTCCCCGGCCCTGCCGGGCCGGATCCGGGCCGGCCGCATCCGGGGTTCTCCTGGATGCGGCCGGAGGCCTGGCATGAAAGGGGATCGTGGCTGCGCTGTCCATGGCGCGCCAGCCCGGTCCGGTCGGATGTCCAGCCACGGGTGGGCCGGCTGTGTGCGGACTGTGCGTGCCGCCGGTGGGCGGTGCCGTCCGCCAGAGGCCGTTCGACCGCTGGGTCGTTCGGCCAGTTGCCGGCTGTTCGGCCGGCTGTTCGGCCGGTTGGCCGGTTGGTTGGCTGGCCGTGTTCAGTCGAAGGTGGCCGTCCAGGTCCGTGGGCCGCAGATACCGTCCACCTGCAGTCCCCGCGAGTTCTGCAGGAGGGTGGCGGCGAAGGCGGACTGGGGGCCGTAGCGGCCGTCGATCCTGATCCGGTAGCCGAGCCTGTTCATCTGGCGCTGCCAGGCTCGTACGTCCGAGCGCACCTGATAGATCAGCCCGGTGGTGAACAGCGTGTTGTCCGCGAGACTCTGCGCGCTCTGACGCACCACCCAGCGTTGGGCCCCGGTCGACCCGGCCGCGCCCGCCGAGCCGGTGCCGGTGCCGGTGCCGGTGCTGGGCGATCCGGCCCCGGACGAGCTGGCGCTCGCCACCAGCTGGTCGGCGCCCATCCCCTGGCCGCAGACCGGCCACTGGCCGAAGCCGGACCGGTTGGCCAGTCTCAGCGCGGCCTCGTCCTGGGTGGCTGGCAAGGCGTCGCTGGG
Organism: Protofrankia sp. CiP1_Cm_nod3; assembly: GCF_982290655.1. NCBI lineage: Bacteria > Bacillati > Actinomycetota > Actinomycetes > Frankiales > Frankiaceae > Protofrankia > Protofrankia sp. CiP1_Cm_nod3. The sequence continues at coordinate 20,315 of NZ_CEVIVD010000040.1, read as the reverse complement.
CAGCCCCGGGTAGCCGAGGCTCTGCCAGGTGCTCAGCGAGAACTGGTAGGCACCGTAATAACCGTTGCCGGTATTGACGGTGTAGTCCCCCCCGGACTCGCACTGGCGTAGCTGCGCCCAGGTGGTGGCGGCGCTGGCGGGCTGTGACATCACGATGCTTCCGCCGACCGCCGCGGCCAGCGCGGGAGCGACTACCAGCGCCCGCGCGCCCAGCCGGATTCGGCCGGTTCCGTGCTGTCGATTTCGGGAACGTGCACTGGACATATTGGTTTTATGCCCTTCCCCACGCCTGCGAAGTGAGCTGTCGGGTTCGGGCTGGGACTGCCCGGCCGCATGTGCGGCTTCACCCCGAGGACGCCCGGTATCGGCGCCCAGAAGTGGGTCCCCCGTTCCTGCCACGAGTTTGGGTTTTCGTCGGGCGAGGGCAGGATTCGGCGTGCCGCCCGACGTGTGTTCGCTGTGTCGCGAGCACGGCGCAGACCATAACAACAATTGCTGGGCGCCGAACAAGCGGGGAATACGCTTCGTGAGGATGTGCACACCGGGCCGGCGGCTCTTGTCGGGGCCCGGGAGCGGATGGTAGCGCACGGGTACGCGCGCTTATTGATTTCATCATACTTTTATTGCCGGGAAAACTCGGTATCCCGCCGTGCCGGTGGCGATCGGGGCCGGATTATCCGGATAGGAGCCAGTGCGTGGGCCGGCGATCCGCGTGCTATGGGCCGGAAGCCGGGCCCGGCCGGCCCGGCGCCCGCGGCGCGGAACACCGCTGATTCAGCCGAAGACACGTCGAACGGCAGGACCATACGTACAGTGCCGTGATCCGACGATGATGCGACCTTTCCGGAACCTGCGTCATATACGGATGGCCGTTGAAAGGTGACGGCCATCCGGTCACCCGGGCGCCGGGAGGCCGATGGGTCGGCACCCGCACGCGAACGCTCGCCAGCCGGACGACGAAGCCCGGTCTGGCGAGCGTGTTGTGGGGCCGTCCCGCCCAAGCGGGGTCAGTTGGCGAGGGAGCGTCCCGCGGAACGCAGGTCCTCGCACGCCTTCACGACTCGGGCGGCCATGCCGACTTCGGCCGCCTTGCCGTAGCTGCGCGGGTCGTAGTGCTTCTTCACGCCGACCTCGCCGTCCACCTTCAGAACGCCGTCGTAGTTCCGGAAGACGTGGTCGACGACCGGCCGGGTGTACGCGTACTGGGTGTCGGTGTCCACATTCATCTTGATCACGCCGTAATCCACCGCTTCGCGGATCTCGGACAGGTCGGAACCGCTCCCGCCGTGGAAGACCAGGTCGAGAGGTCTGGCCCCGGCTGGCAGCCCGAGCTTCTGCGCGACATACTGCTGACCATCCCGCAGGATACTCGGACGGAGTTTCACATTGCCCGGCTTGTATACCCCGTGCACGTTTCCGAAGGTTGCCGCGACCAGGTAGCGGCCCCGTTCCCCGGCGCCGAGGACCTCGACGGTCCGCCACATGTCCTCGGGCGTGCTGTACAGTTTCTCGTCGATCGCGCCGACGATGCCGTCCTCCTCACCGCCGACGACACCGATCTCCACCTCCAGGACGATTTTCGCCTGGGCCGTGTCCGCCAGCAGCGCGTCGGCGATTTTGAGGTTCTCCTCGATCTCGACCGCGGAGCCGTCCCACATGTGGGACTGGAACAGCGGCTCGCGGCCCTCCCTGAGCACCCGCTCCTTGGAGATCGCGACCAGGGGGCGCAGGTAGGTGTCGAGCTTGCCGGCAGGACAGTGGTCGGTGTGCAGCGCGATGTTGACCGAGTACGCCTTGGCGACATGGTGGGCGAACTCGGCCAGCGCCTGCGCGCCGAGCACCATGTTCTTCACCCGGGTACCGGAGAGAAATTCGGCCCCTCCGGTGGAAATCTGTACGATACCGTCGCTCCCGGCGTCCGCGAAGCCCTTCAGTGCGGCATTCAGGGTTTCACTCGACGTGACGTTGATCGCAGGGTAGGCGAATGCCTCCGCCTTGGCCTGGTCGAGCATCTGGGCGTAGATATCTGGGGTGGCAATGGGCATCGGTCTGGCTCCTGTGGACAGTCGGGGCGCGGCATGCCCGGTTCGGTGATATTTTACCGATTCGGACGTGTGCCGTGCCGGGAAGTTGCGCGAAGGGTATGACGAACGCTCCCCGTCCGGTAGGACGGCCGCAACGGGTGAGTACGGATGTTCTGTCGGGTGTGGTGCACTATGCCGTCGTCCTCACTCCCGGCTTCGTCGGGAGCGGTGTCGTCCGTCGGTTTCCGGTTACCCGGTGACGTTTTCGGTTACCCGGTGACATCGTCCCGCTCGCAGCCGGGGCAGCCCATGACCGGCTCGGGCGCGTCGCTCATCGCGGGGGAGCGCATCCAGCGGATCCTCGATCGCGTGGATCTCGTTGCTGCGGCCCGCACCGATCTGTGCCCGGCGGACGCGTGCTGGCGACCGGGGTACCGTCGATCGCGATTTCCGGTGCCATGGCTCGTTATGTTACCGGGAAGCATCCGGCCGCGCTCCGCCTGAATGCGCCGGAAGCCGCCCGTACGGCCTGGGCTGTGCCTTCTGCCAGGCCTTCTGCCAGCGCTTTGGCACTCCGGCTCGCGGCAGCGGCCGGTTTGTTCCATGGCCGCGGGCCTTATGTCCCGCCATGCCCCGCCGCGGTGTGCCGCGGCATGCCCGGGCACATGTTCCCCACCGCGTGTCCCCACCGCATGTTCCCGTCGCGGGGCCTCGCGGTATTGCTCCCGCCGTGCCCGACGCGTGCTCCCGTCTTGTCCGATGTGCGCTCCCGTCGCGGCTGGGCGCGTGACGTGACCGGGGCAGTCCAGGCGGTCCGCCCACCGGAGCGGACATGGCCGTCGGGCCGTTCGCCGGCACGGTGGCGAATGGGCCCGATGACCCGTTCTGTCCGCTGTTCGCTATTGTGGGCACCGGTCGGACGGCTGGCGGCGGCATGGTAATGACCTTGACGCCCGATGGCCGCTCCGGCGGGCCCGGATCCATGGGCCGGCGAAGGGGGACACACGGGGGGCCGACCGGACGGAAGGTTCCATGGATCGACATCGCGGCTACGGCCGTGCCCGCCGGAGGTGGCCTGCCGCCGTGTCGGCGGTCGTCCTCGGCGTTCTCGCGGCGGTCGCGCTGCTCCTGACACGGTTCACCACACCGGCCGGCCCGGCCGGCGCGGCCGGCGCGGACAGGTCCGTCGTCGCCCCGGCACTGGCGTCGTCGACGGCCGTGCTCGCGCTCGCCGCCCGGTCGACGGCGGGGCCGACGGCCGACCGCGGCACCGTCAGCGGCGTCGTGCGGCTGCGCGCCACCGCCACCGCGGACGCCTGGACCTGGGCGGCGTTCGTCCTGCGGGGGCCCGGAACGGTCGTCCAGGTGGTGCCCGCCGCCCCGTACGAGGCCACCGTGGACACCCGGGCACTGCCCGACGGCGCCTACACGCTGGCGGAGATCGTGTTCCATCCGTCCCAGGCCCCCTCGATACGCTCGAGCCAGCTACGAATCGTCAACACGCCACAGCTGACCGCCCCCCAGGGGCCCGCACGGCCACCGGCTGTGGCCGACCCGCCGGCCACCCCGGCCCCGACCACGCCGA
>NZ_CEVIVD010000040.1:13755-16416 GCF_982290655.1 Protofrankia sp. CiP1_Cm_nod3 | reverse complement strand
CACGCCGGTCACGCCGCCGCCGGCGCCATCGGCCGCGCCGGCCCCGGGTGCGCCGGCACCGCCGGCGCCGTCACCGGCGCACCCGGTCACGCCGGTGACCAGCGCGCCGTCCGAGCAGATCCCGGACGAGGCGTCCGAGGTGGTCGCGCTCACGAACGCCGAGCGGGCCAGAGCGGGCTGCGCGGCGCTCATGGCGGACCGCCGCCTGACCGCGGCCGCGCAGGCGCACAGCGCCGACATGTCCACCCGCGACTACTTCAGCCACGACAGCCTGGACGGCCGGACGCCCTTCCAGCGCATGGCGGAGGCCGGGTACGGGTTCTCCGCCGCGGCGGAGAACATCGCCGCGGGCCAGCGCACACCCGCGGAGGTGGTGCGGGGCTGGATGAACAGCGCCGGGCACCGCGCGAACATCCTGAACTGCTCGTTGAGGCAGATCGGCGTGGGCTACGCCACCGGAGGCCGTTACGGCACCTACTGGACGCAGGACTTCGGGACGCCGTAGGCCATGCCCGACAGGTGCCGGCCGATGGCGGGCGGTCCCGGATCCGGACGAGACGCTCTCGTGCCTGTCGCTTTCTGTTCCCGGACGGCCGCTTGCGTGGTATCCGGGTGTGGGCCGTGACAGCTGTGACCGTCATCACCGGTTAGTCTGGCTTCCCGGTCACGTCGAGTCGATGCCGGGCCGTTGGAACGACGTATCGGCAACAGAACGTGACGGGATGTGACGCCTATGATATTGACTCTTCCAGGAAGGCGATGAGGGGGGACGTGGCTCGCGCGGTCGTTACTGGCGCTGGCGGATTCATCGGGGACGCGGTCGCGCACGAGCTGCGTCGGCGCGGTTACCACGTCATACCGGTCGATGTCCGCCGTGGTCCGGGCATTGTCGTGGCGGACGTCACCCAGCCGGCGGAGCTGGGTAAACTGCTGGTCGGTGTCGATCTTGTCGTGCACGCGGCGGCCGTCGGCACGGGCGGCGGCGGGGAACTGGGCGCGGTGCGCGCCGGCGTGCGCCGCCGCCCGGCCCCACTCACCGACAGCGAACTACGCTCGGTGACGCTCGGGGGTACCGCCGGGCTGCTGGACGCGTGCGAGCGCGCCGATGTCGGCCGTGTCGTGCACCTGTCCTGCGTGAGCGTGCTGGGCGCCTCCTTTCCGGACCTGGTGGACGAGAGCGCGCCGGTCACGGCCACCGGCCTGACGCGCCCGGACGCCCTCGCCGCGGCCGAACGCGCGGCGCTCGCCGCGTCCGCCCGGGGACTGCCGGTGACGGTGCTGCGGGTCGGCGACGCCTACGGCCCGCGGGCCGGCCGGTGGACGCTGTGGCCGCTGCTGCTGCTGCGGGCGGGGCGCTTCGTCCTGGTGGACGGCGGCCGGGGGCTGCTGAGCCCGGTCCACGTCGATGACCTGACCGCGGCTGTCATCACCGTCGCCGGGGCCGAGCGGACCGCTGGCGAGATCCTGCACGTCACCGGCGGCGAGCCGGCCACCGCGTCGGACTTCTTCGGCCGGTACGCGCGGATGGCCGGCGTGCCCCTGCCGGGCCAGGTGCCGGCGGCGCTGGTGCGCGCGCTCGACAGCACCGACCGGCTGCTGTCCGGCCACGGCTGGCTGTCCGGCCGGGTGACCTCGCGGCTGCATCCTCGCGGCTATGTGGATCTCGGCCCGCTGACGCTGGCCGAACTGACCCGTACGGGCACCTACTCGATCGCCAGGATCCGGCGGCTGACGGGCTGGCAGCCGCGCGTCGGCCTGGACGAGGGGATGGCCCGCACCGAGGCGCTGCTGCGGGAACGGGGACTGCTCGGCGTCGCGGAGCCCGCCCGCCGTGGCTGATGCGCCGACCCTGACGACCCTGCGTCTGCTCGCGCTTCCGCTGACCGTCTGGAACGCCGGGTTCGTCGCCGAGGAACTCGGGCCGCTGCTGGTGGGCACCCACCTGCCCAAGGTGCAGGGGATCACCATCGACGTCACCGGCGATCCCACCGAGACGTTACGCCGCGCGCTGCGCCGCCGGGCCAGCGCCGGGCGTGGTGTGATGACCTGGACGATCCGCGGTGACGACTCGGCGGCCATCGGGCTGCTGGCGGTGGACGCGTTCGGCCGGCGCGCGCTGGTGTCGGTGTCCATCGGGCGGCCCTACCGGCGTCACGGCTATGCCACCGAGGTGCTGCGGGCGCTGGCCGGCTGGCTGGAGTTCCGCGGCCCGGTCGTGGTCGAGGCCCGGTTGCGCCTGGGCGACCGGACGAGTGAGCGGCTGGCTGTCGCGACCGCGTTCGTGCCCACCAGCATCGTCCTGCCGGGCGGCTGGCGGGTCTGGTACCGGCCACCGCCATACTGATCGTTTCTGTGTTCTCCCTGCTCCGGCCCGCTTTCGCCGGATCCGGCCGCCGTTGCCCGATCCGGCTTTTTTCGTCACGTAACGCGACCGCTCCGGACCCGGTGCTCACCGCTCGACGGGATGCGGCACCATAGGATGCGATGTCGCGAATCGGGCGGTACGGCTGGCCGCCCACTTCGCGACTCCGTGTCGGCTGACCGGCCGCGCGTGTCCTGGATGGGGGGCGTACGGCTGGCGCGCAGGCGCTGGGGAGGTTCTCAGAGTGAGCGTGGAAACCCAACGCGAAGCCGCGTTCGCGGGAACCCTGGACGGATCAG
>NZ_CEVIVD010000040.1:6722-13389 GCF_982290655.1 Protofrankia sp. CiP1_Cm_nod3 | reverse complement strand
AACAACGCCTGGAAGCGCTTCCGCTGGGACTCCCGCGACCTGCTGCTCTGCGTCCGTAACGCGATCGGCGGCGACCGCATCCAGATGATCGGTAGCCGAGGTCAGGCGATGCGCGTCGTCTACAACTGCGCGCCGGACGTCCACCTGGTGCCCGCCTTCGACCATCCACGGGCGGGCTACGTCATGCCGGACTGTGTCGGCGGCTGGCTGCCGACCCGCCCGGAGCGGCACGCCAGCTGGATGGCGGACGCCGGCCCCCGGGTCGCCTCGGCCGTGCGGCTGCTCAAGGCCTGGAACCGGGTCTGCGGCAGCCGGCTGCGTTCCTTCCATCTGGAGGCGCTCGCCGGCAAGGTTCTGATCAACCGCGGGCTGAACACCCGGCAGGGGCTGGCGGCGGTCTTCCGGCACATCGAGAGCAGGGGGTTCACCGCCTACGACCCCGCGGAGGTCGGCGGTGACCTGTCGACCTACCTGCAGCCGCAGGACGTCGACGCGCTGCGGGAGCCGGTGGCCTTCGCCCGCGCCCACGCCGACGAGGCGGTCGAGGCGGAGCAGGCCGGCCGGCACGAGGATGCGGTCAACCTCTGGCGTCTGATCTTCGGCCTGGAGTTCCCGGCCTTCGGCTGACGGGAGCCCGCGGCCCCGTAGGAGTTCCGGCGGCGGCCGCGTCGCTGTCCGCTTCTCGGACGGCGGCGTCGGTCGCCGTTGTGGGCTGGTCCGGTGGCGGCTTCGCGAGCCGGCTGGGCCACCAGATTTTCGGGCCGATATCGATGGCGAGCGCGGGGACGAGAACCGAGCGCACCACCAGCGTGTCGAGCAGGACGCCGAAGGCCACCAGGAAGCCGACCTCCGCGAGCTGGACGAGCGGGAGGATGAACAGCGCCGAGAACGTGGCTGCCAGCACGACGCCGGCGGAGGTGATGACGCCGCCGGTGACGGCCAGGCCGTGGCGTACTCCCGGCCGCGTGCCGATTCTCCCGGCTTCTTCCCGGACCCTCGTCATGAGGAAGATGTTGTAGTCGATACCCAGCGCCACCAGGAAGATGAAGCCCAGCAACGGCAGGGCGGGATCGGCGCCGGCGAAGCCGAACAGCCAGTCGTAGGCCAGCGCGCTCGAGCCGAGCGCGGCGAGGAAGGACAGCACAACCGTCGCGATCAGGAGCAGCGGGGTCAGCACCGACCGCAGCAGCAGCCCGAGAACAACGGCCACGACCACCAGCACAGCCGGAATGATGACCTTCCGGTCGTGTACGGAGGCGGTGCGCACGTCCAGGTTCACCGCGGTGTTCCCGCCGACCAGCGCGTCCGCCGCCGGTATCGCGTGGACGGTGTCCCGGAGCTGTCTGATCGTGTCGAAGGACGCCTTCGTGTCCGGCGGCTGCGAAAGAACGACGAGGAACTGCACCAGACCGGCGCCGCGATCGCTTTCCACGACGGTCGCGACCGCAGGATTTCTTGCGATGACGGCGCGTACCTCGTCCGCCCTGGCGGCGTTCACGACAACGTATGCCGGTGCGGTGGTGCCGGCCGGGAAGCTGCGCTGCACGATTTCCTGCCCGGTGACCGAGTCCATCGGCCTGGTGAATCCCTGGTCCTGGCGCAGGCCGGTGTCCAGGTGCACGGTCGCGAACGCGAGCCCGGTCAGCACCAGGACGGCGGCGATCCAGGTCGTGCGCGGCCGGGCGGCGATCGTCGTACCAACCCGTGACCAGGCCCCGGACTCCTCCCGCGCCCGCGCGCCATAGCGGGGGACGAACGGCCAGAACAGCCTCCGTCCGCACACGACCAGGGCCGCCGGCAGCAGCGTCATCATGGTTACCAGTGCCACGGCGATACCGATCGCGCTGACCGGGCCGAGACCCCGGTTGGAGTTCAGCTCGCCCAGGAGCAGGCAGAGCATGCTGATGATGACCGTGGCGGCCGAGGCGACGATCGCCGGTCCGGCCCGGCGGATCGCGACCCGCATCGCCGCGTGCGCATCGCTGTGACGAGTCAGCTCCTCACGGTAGCGAGCGATGAGAAGCAGCGCGTAGTCGGTGCCGGCGCCGAAGACAAGGACCCGCAGAATGCCCGCGCTCTGCCCGTTGACGGTCAGCCCCGCATGCTCGGCCGCGAGATAGACCAGGGCGGTGGCAGTCTGGTCGGCAACGGCGACCGTCAGTAAGGGGATCAGCCACAGGACGGGGCTCCGATAGACGAGCAGAAGGATGACCGCCACCACGCCCGCGGTGACGAACAGCAGCCTGGTCTCCACCCCGCTGAACACGTCGAAGGTGTCCGTCACCAGCCCGGCCGGCCCGGTCAGCGACGTCTGGAGCCCCGGCGGTGCCGCCTCCCGGGCGATCCGCCGGATTTCCTTGACCTTGTCGGTGAACTCCACGACATCAGCGCTCTGAGCGATACTGACGGCCAGTAGCAGCGTATTTCCCCGTGGTGAGGAAATGGGCATGCTGACCGGACGCTCGGAGAACTCGCCGATCCGGCGGCCGACGTCCTCGACCGCTTTCCGGTCGGTAGGCGTCAGCTCAGGGTCACGAGAGAAGACGACGACCGCCGGTACGGAGTCTCCGCCCGGCAGGAGTTTCTGGGCCTCGAGCAGCCTGGTGGACTCGGCCCGCGAGGGCAGGAAGGCCGAGGCCTCGTTCCGCTGCGCGTCGGACAGCCTGAACGCCAGCGGGCTGGCGACGGTCGCGACGACGATCCAGCCAAGCAGAAGCGCCCATTTCAGACGCGGCCCCGCCGACCATGCCACGGCCTGCCAGATCCTGCCCACCGGCCCCCCTGCGCGCTGTCCACGACAACCGATCGTCGCAGGTAGGAGGCCCGCCACGAAAGAGATACGGCCGCCCGGAGAGCCGTCGGCGCCTCCTCGCCCTGTCTCCTGGCGTCATGTCAGCCCACTGGCACCGCCGTGTTTCCCAACGTCACTTCGGTCGGTCGGTCGGTCGGCCGGCCTGCCAGCCAGCCCGGGCCGGACGGTCGGGCCGGCAGCTTTACGTCCGGTCCGGGGTGGCCGGCCGGGCGGAGCAGGCAATGGCGATGTCGGCGGCGACGGTGACGTTGTTGCGGACCACGGCGATGTTGGTCTCCAGGCTGGCGCCGGCCGTCTCGCGGTGGAACGTCGCCAGCAGGAACGGGGTGACGGCCTTCCCCCGCAGCCCCCGGCGGGCCGCCTGCGCCAACGCCTCGCGCAGGACCCGGTCGTGCAGCTCCTGGTCGAGCTGGTCCGCCTCGGGCACCGGGCTGGCGACGACCACGGCCGTGCGCAGGCCCAGCGCCCGCGCGTCCGCCATGACGGCCGCGACCTCGGCGGCGGCCTCCACCCGCCAGTCCACGGCGAACTCGGTCCGGGACAGGTAGAAGCCCGGGAAGGTGTTCGTCCGCCAGCCGAGCAGCGGCACACCGAGGGTTTCCAGCCGTTCGAGGGTCGCGCCGACGTCCAGGATCGACTTCACCCCCGCGCAGACCACGGCTATCGGCGTGCTTGCGAGAGTGACAAGATCGGCGGACTCGTCGGCGCTGTCGGCCCAGCCGCGGTGCACCCCGCCGAGCCCGCCGGTGGCGAACACGCCGATACCGGCGCGGGTGGCGAGCAGGGACGTGGAGGCGACCGTGGTCGCCCCGGTGCGGCCCAGCGCGGAGGCGACCGGCAGATCCCGTACCGACAGTTTCGCCACGTCCGGGGCGTTCGCGATCCGGGAGAGCGCGATGGCGTCCAGACCGATGGTGGGTATCCCGTCGATCACCGCTACGGTCGCCGGTGTCACCCCACGGTCACGGAGCAGGGTTTCCAGGTCGGCCGCCACTTCCAGATTGCGGGGGCGCGGCAGGCCGTGCGCGATCAGCGTCGACTCCAGGGCGACCACGGGCCGCCCCGCCTCCACCGCCGCCCGCACCTCGTCAGCGACCACCAGCCCCCGCACGACCGAGAGTATATCTACGAATCCGGAATCCGCGCCCATGCGGGATCATTCACTGCCCGAGGTTTCACTGGTTCTTTTTCGGGCATTTTCTCGCACAGCCTGCCAATAATTCTTTGTGGGAGTATGGAGAAGCCTCCACAGAGTTCGTGGACTCGGCCTGGATGCATCGAGAAATTTCCGTGACCATCTTTCTGGATCTTTCGGGTGCCTTCCTCCGAGAAATTCGATGATGCCGGGCTTTTCGGGCATGATGGCCCAGTCGCTCACCCTTCAGCGGCTCGTCCAGGTTCCAGGTCGGGGATAGGGGGCTGCGACCGGCAGACGGGCAGACGGGCAGACGCAGGGTGCTCTCCCCCGGCCGTGGCGGGTGAGCCGAGCCGGAGCATTGATCAGATGCTGGCGGCGGGTGGCGCAGCGGGCGCGGGCGTGAAAGGCCGGGGCCGAGGTGCCGGCGGGTGGAGCGTCAAGCAGAAAACCGACACACGGGAGCGTTGACGCTCAGCTGGTCCAGGAGGAACATAAAGAGACATTCACGGCTTGCGGTCCCACGGGGGTGGACATGGCCGAAACCTCGAATTCCACTGACGAGCAGATGCCGGTGCCACCCGGCGGCGGTGCCGCCGAGCGTCTGCGAGAGTTCCTTGCGGCGCGGGAGGAACCGGTCTCGGACGCGGCGGAGCCGACCGACTCGGCGGAGCCGGCGGCGGAGCCGGCGGAGGAGCAGGACCGCGAACGAAGCGAGAACAAGCCCGGCCATCCGACGGCCGGCTGACTGCTCCCGCCCTCGGCCAACGGGCCGGACCAAGACCAAGGCATATCGGCTCCAGGGCTGCGATGTCGACATTTCGCGCGACCCCGCACACCTGTGACGCACCGCTATCGAGGAGGTGCCGATGCAAGGACCCGAGGACGAAGGCGTAACCCCCCGCGACGCGGTCCGCGTCGACGAGCGAACGCCTGCCCGTCCGTACGGCGGCAAGGCGATGCTGCGGCTGCTCGAATTACTCAAAGCGCAGGGGCTGACGAACTTTGCGCAGGAGGCGGTGGCCACCGCGGTCACCGATGAAGTGGCAGCCGAGGCGCTCGCGCATGCCGAGGCGATCGGCGCGTTGCCGCCTGCCTCGCCCCAGGGTGACGCTCGCGCGTCCCGACTCCGCGCGTCAGGCCGTCCGCCGACCGCCGGCGGTGGCGCCGAGGACGAGGGGACGCCAGCCGACATAGCGGCACCGGAGGATCTGGCCCGCACATATGCCGCCGTTGCCGAGGGCCTCGCCGGGCCGCCGACGGCGGGAGAGCCGCAGTGGCGCTCGGTCGGCCCGTCAACGGTGACGAACGGCCAGACCTACGGCAGCAGCCGGGTCAACGTCTCCGGGCGCGTATCGGCCCTCGCCGTCGATCCGAGCAGTCCCGCGCACGTCCTGGCGGGTGGCGCGAACGGCGGTGTCTGGGAGTCACGTGACCGTGGCGCTTCCTGGCAGCCTCGGACCGACTTTGCCTCGACCCTCACCGTTGGCGCAATCGCGTTCGACCCCAGCCGCGCGGCCACGGTCTACTGCGGGTTGGGCGAGGGCGACTGGTGGTCCTTACTCGGCAATGGGGTCTTAAGGTCGTCCGACGGTGGTACATCGTGGTCGTCGGTGTGCACCACCCCGTTCGTGGGACAGGGCTTCTACGCGCTGCGCGTCGACCCCGCCGACGGCAATCGGCTGTTCGGCGCCGCGACCGGTGGACTGTACGTCTCGACCGACGCGGGTACGACCTGGACCCAGCGCCGTTCGCAGCGCACGTTCGCCGTCAGCCTCGGCACCAGTGAAGTGCTGGCGTCTTGCGCCGACGGTCTGTTCCGTTCGACCGACTCCGGCACCACTTGGACAGCGGTGAACCTGCCGGGAGCGCCGGCCGGGTTCGTTCGGCTCGCCGTCGCCGTGGCTCCGTCCAACCCGAACGTCGCCTATGCTTTCGGTACCGGCACGCCATGGATCCCGCAGCCCGATGGGAGCCAGATCCCCACCGGCTACCTGTGGCGCCGCGCCGCCGGGGTGTGGACGGCGATTGGGCTGCCTCCCGGACTGGCAACCGTTCAGTCGTGGTACGACTGGTATGTCGCCGTCGCCCCGGACCTCGACACGCAGGTGTACTGCGGCGCCATCGAGTTGCACCGCGGTGACCTGTCCGGCGCCACTTGGAGCTGGCAGACGATCAGCAACAAGGGCTCGTCCGGGCAGTCGATCCACCCCGATCAGCACAGCATCGCCTTCGAGCCCGGGAACCCCGCCACGGTGTACGCCGGCTGCGACGGCGGCCTGTTCCGCTCCCCCGATCGTGGAACCACCTGGGTGAGCTGCAACAACGGCCTGGTCATCAGCGAGTTCGAGTACCTCGCCCAGGACTGGGGCTCGTCTCGGTGGCTCATCGGCGGTACCCAGGACAACGGCACGAACCGGTGGACCGGGCCCTCGGCCTGGGAGCACGTGGAAGACGCGGACGGCGGCGACGTCCACGTCAACCGCCAGAACCCCTCGATCGTCATCCACAGCCGCCAGTGGGGCGGCCTGCTGCGCTCCACCAGCCGGGGCGACTGGGGAAGCTGGACCACCGTCACCCCCACCCGGCCCGCCGGCGAGGGCAGGGGCCTGTTCTACCCGCCGCTGGAGGGCAGCGCCACCAGCGGCGACACGGTGGCGGTCGCGATGCAGGCGTTGTACGTGTCCCGGGACAACGCCAGCACCTGGACCCGGGTCGGG
>NZ_CEVIVD010000040.1:0-6403 GCF_982290655.1 Protofrankia sp. CiP1_Cm_nod3 | reverse complement strand
GTTCTCGTCGGCCTGGGCGACGGCCGGATCCTGCGCACCCGTTTCAGCTCCGGAGCCTGGGGGGCACTCACCGCGTTGACCACTCCCCGCGCGGGAGCGGTCATCAGCGACCTGGCCGCCGAGCCCGGCGGTACCGGCCGCTTGTGGGCAACGAGCAGTACCCGTGGTGGGGGTCGCGTCTGGCGGTCGGACGACGGTGGCACGAACTGGACCGACCGGACCGGCACCCTGCCCGGGCTACCCGTCAACGCCATCGCCGTCGACGACGGCAACCGCAACCGCGTGTGGGTCGCGGCGGACCTCGGTGTCTACCAGAGTTTCGACGGCGGCGCGTCGTGGACCGACTTCTCCGCAAGCCTGCCGAACGCCTTCGTCGGCGACCTGGTGTTTCACCCTCACGCGCGAGTCCTCCGCGCGGGAACACGCAACCGCGGTGTCTGGGAGATTCCCGTCGATGGCTGGATGACGCAGCCCTGGTGCGGCGTCCAGTGGACGGGAACGCTCGCTGCGAACGCCAGCAGCCGCTGGTTCACCTTCAACTGGCCCGCCACCTGGCACGTTCTGTGGACCGCGATGCCCACCAGCCCGGCGCCGGGGTCCCCACAGATCAGCTTCAAGACCCAGGTGGAACGGGCCGACGCCGAACACGTCACATACTGGATCACCGTCCGCAACCTCACCGGTCAGCCCGTCACCTTCGAAGGACGCTTCTGCGTCCTCAGCCGCTACTGATCTGTCTTTCCGGGAGCAGCCATGTGGACCAATGTTCAATTCACCGGAACGCTGCCGGCCGGCGCGACCCAGCGATGGTTCACGTTCGGGTGGCCCGCAGCCTGGCACGTCGTCTGGTACATCCAGCCGACGACCGTACGCCTCGGCTCGCCGTCCACCGACTGGGACGTGGCGGTCGAACGCGCCGACGCCAACAACGTGACCTACTGGATCACCGTTACGAATCTGGCACCTCAACCGATCACCTTCGAGGGACGCTACGCAGTACTCAGCTGACCACTTCTCATGCGTGAGGGAACGACATGCGGATCACCATCCACGTAGACAACCACGACACCCCTGGCCCACCGGCACCGGCACCGGCACCGGGCCAGGGAATCACCATTTCCGACATCGCGCCCACCGGCAGCGTTTCGACCAATGCCGGGGCAGCCCAGGGCGGCCCACCGGCGGAACTTGCAGCCCGCGCGGCGCGGCTCGGGGCACTCTCGGCCGGCCCTGCGCCCAGTGGCCCACCCGAGGTAGCCGGCGCCCCCGGGTTCGCACCAACCGGCCTCGACGCACAGCCATCCGGCAGGGCGGACACAGTGCTCGGCTCCTCGACCGACGCCTCCGCCGGACCGGCGCCCACCGGCGGCTGATCGGCCACCCAACGGGTCCACCGAACCGTCCCACACCAGCCGAACCGAATCGGGAGGGATCATGACAGTTGGCAGGCGCGTGCGTCGGCGTTTCTACATCGAGACCGGACTGACCGTGGCCAGCTTTGTCCTGCTGGTCGCCACCTTGATCAACCAGGAATGGATCGAGGTGGTGTTCGGCGTCGATCCGGACCACGGCGACGGGTCGCTGGAGTGGTTGGTCGCCGCGGCCGTCGCGATCATCGCGATCATCGGTGCCACGTCCGCTCGATCCGAGTGGCGACGCTCGCACGTGGCGGCGGACTCTCTCTAGGAATGTACCGAAAATCTTGCTCGTGCTGCCCTGTTTGACCAAATTTATTGATATATGTCTATTTGGACAATATGAGATGGCTCAGATGAGATTCCACAATCTTCAGTGGTTTTCCGGCTCTATGCAGTTGGTCGGAAGTCGTGTTTGAACACCAACGTCCAGTTGCCGTCTGTCGTGGCGGAGTGTAGCTGTCCGGAGCTTGGAGAAAGGGGCACACCCTAGCCATCACCGCCTACCCCGCCGAAACCCCGGACGAGAACCTGGCAGACGGGGCCATCATCGACAAACAGTTCATCCGCCTCGTCGTCTCCACCTGAACCCTGGACGGCTGTCGGCCATATCGTCGAACAATTCTGCGGGTCCGTCGACATCTGCCATTTCGTGCTATTTTGCGACGCTTCACCATGCGGGCAAGTTCCGCTCACCGAGCAGATCACCCGCACCGGCGGGCAGCCCGATTCCGCCTACGGGCTTTGGGTCTGTAGGCGGTTTTCGTTGGGGTGACAGCGGTTTTTGCCTACGCTTTCTGGACGGCCAGGCCGTGCTGGTTCGGGGCGACGTCCACGAGGACGTTGTCGCCGTCCCGGACGGTGCCGGCGAGCAGTTCCCGGGCGAGTGGGTCGCCGATCGCGGTCTGGACGAGCCGGCGCAGCGGGCGGGCGCCGAAGACCGGGTCGTACCCGGCGTCGGCGAGCCAGGAGCGGGCGGCGTCGGTGACCGTCAGGGTGATCCGCCGGTCGGTCAGCCGGGCGCGCAGCAGGTCGAGCTGGAGATCGACGATGCGGGCCAGGTCGTCCTTGTCGAGCTGGTCGAAGATGAGGATGTCGTCGAGCCGGTTGAGGAACTCGGGCTTGAACGCCTCCCGCACCGCGATCATGACCGAGTCGCGCTGCACCTGCGGGGGCAGGGTCGGGTCCGCGATGAACTGGGAGCCGAGGTTGGACGTCAGCACCACGATCGTGCTGCGGAAGTCCACCGTGCGGCCCTGCCCGTCGGTAAGGCGTCCGTCGTCGAGGACCTGCAGAAGGATGTCGAAGACGTCAGGGTGGGCCTTCTCCACCTCGTCCAGCAGGATCACGCTGTAGGGGCGGCGCCGGATCGCCTCGGTGAGCTGCCCGCCGGACTCGAAGCCGACGTAGCCGGGCGGGGCACCGATGAGCCGGGCCACCGAGTGCTTCTCGGCGTACTCGCTCATGTCGATGCGGACCACCGCGCGTTCGTCGTCGAACAGGAAGTCCGCGAGCGCCTTGGCCAGCTCCGTCTTGCCGACGCCGGTCGGGCCGAGGAACAGGAACGAGCCGGTCGGCCGGTCGGGGTCGGAGATGCCCGCGCGGGCCCGGCGCACGGCGTCGGAGACGGCCCGCACCGCGGCGTGCTGGCCGACGACGCGGGCGTGCAGCTCCTCCTCCATGCGCAGCAGCTTGGTGGTCTCCCCTTCCAGCAGCCGGCCGGCGGGGATGCCCGTCCAGGACGCGACGACCTCGGCGACGTCGTCGGGGCCGACCTCCTCCTTGAGCATGGCGCTGCCGGGCTCGTCCGCGCCGGGCAGCGCGTCGGTGGCCGCGGCGAGCCGCTTCTCCAACGTCGGGATCGTGCCGTAGCGCAGCTCGCCGGCCTTGGCCAGATCGAGGTCACGTTCGGCGAGGTCGAGGGCGCGCCGGGCGTTCTCCAGCTCCTCCTTGGCCTTCTGCACCTCGACGATGGAGCTCTTCTCACGCTGCCAGCGGGCGGTCAGGCTGGACAGTTCCGCCCGTTTCTCGGCGAGCTCGCGCCGCAGCCGCTCGCGGCGCTCCTTGGACGCGCTGTCGCTCTCCTTGGACAGCGCCATGTCCTCGATCTCGATGCGCCGGACGGCGCGCTCGAGCTCGTCGATCGCCACCGGCCGGCTGTCGATCTCCATCCGGAGCCGGGACGCGGCCTCGTCCACCAGGTCGATGGCCTTGTCGGGCAGGAACCGCCCGCTGACGTACCGGTCGGAGAGGGTGGCGGCGGCGACGAGCGCGGCGTCGGTGATCCGGACACCGTGGTGCACCTCGTAGCGCTCCTTCAGCCCGCGCAGGATGCCGATGGTGTCCTCGGCGGACGGCTCGCCGACCAGCACCGGCTGGAAGCGGCGCTCGAGCGCCGGGTCCTTCTCGATGCGGGTGCGGTACTCGTTCAGAGTGGTGGCGCCGATCATGCGCAGCTCGCCGCGGGCGAGCATGGGCTTGAGCATGTTGCCGGCGTCCATCGCGCCTTCGGCGGCGCCCGCGCCGACGACCGTGTGCAGCTCGTCGATGAAAGTGATCAGCCGGCCCTCGGCGGAACGGATCTCGTTGAGGACGGCCCGCAGCCGCTCCTCGAACTCGCCCCGCAGCTTCGAGCCGGCCACCATCGAGCCGAGGTCGAGCGAGACGATACGCCGGCCGCGCAGGGACTCCGGCACGTCACCGGCGACGACCCGCAGCGCGAGCCCCTCGACGATCGCGGTCTTGCCGACGCCGGGCTCGCCGATGAGGACCGGGTTGTTCTTCGTCCGCCGGGACAGGACCTGCACGACGCGGCGGATCTCGGCGTCGCGTCCGATGACCGGGTCGAGCTTGCCGGCGCGGGCCTGCTCGGTGAGGTCCACGGAGTACTTGTCCAGCGCGCGGTAGGAGCCCTCGGGATCACGGCTGGTCACCCGGTGGACGCCGCCGCGCACGGTGTCGAACGCGCCGCGCAGGGCCTCCGAGCTCGCCCCGAACTCGGTGAGCACCCGGGACGCCTCGCCGCCCTCCTCCGCGAGCGCGACCAGCAGGTGCTCGACCGAGGTGTACTCGTCGCCGAGCCGGTTCGCCTGCCGCTCCGCGTTGTCCAGGACGGTGATGAGCTGCCGGGACAGCTGCGGCGGGGCGACGGACGCGCCGGTAGCGTGCGGCAGCCGGCCGACCGCCGCCTCGGCGCGTCCGCGTACCTGGGCGAGAGGCACACCGACGGCCTCGAGCAGGTCCACCGCGACCCCGCCGGTCTGGCTCAGGACGGCGACCAGCAGGTGCAGGGGGTCGACGAGCGGTGAGCCGTCACCGGTGGCGCGGCTGACGGCGGAGGACAGGGCTTCCTGCGAGCGGGCGGTGAGGCGGTCAGCGTTCATCGGAGTCCTAAGATGATCGTTTTGGGCGTACCATCTTCGTAACGCTCAGGATAGTTGAGTCGTTCCCACTTAAGTTTGCGTGATGCGAAGCGTCCGCCCCGCACGCGACGGCTCGCGACTCGGCGGCTCGACACGGATCGTCGACGGCGCGCCGTCCGGCGAAGCCGCTGCCCGACGGGGAACCGCGTTCGACGTGGGGGCGGCGGCCGGCGAGGGACCGGCGAAGGAGCGGCGGCCGGCGAGGGAGCGGTACCCGAACGAGCCGGCGTTCATGGCCGCTAGCGGCGGGAGCCGGGCCGCCAGACCACTATCGCGCTGCGGTCGACGGGAACCAGGTCGCGCCGGTGGCTGCGGTGCGCCTCGGCGACCCGGCGCTCGGCCTCGGCGCGGACCGCCGCCAGCTCCTCGGTCAGCTGCCGGACCTGCGCCTGCAACATCATCACCTGGCTGCCCAGCTCCAGGATCCGCCGGACGCCCTGGAGGTTGACGCCCTCCTCCTGGGACAGCCGCTGGACCTCGCGCAGCAGCGCGACATCCCGCACGGAGTACCGCCGGCCGCGTCCGGACGTGCGGCCGGGAGTGACCAGGCCGAGGCGGTCGTAGGCCCGCAGCGTCTGGGGGTGCATGCCGGCGAGCTGTGCGGCAATGGAGATCACGTATACCGGTGTGTCGTCGTCGTGCGCGGGGCTCGGGCGGGGTGCCGCGGGCGTTCCGGACGGGCCGGGCGGGACGCCCGCGGGCCTCGCCGGCGCCGGAGCCGGCCCCGGCGGGTCGGCGGTACGGCTCGGTCGTGACTTCATGACCGGCCCTCCATCTGTTCCATCAGTGTCGTGCGCGGATCCTCGGGATGGGCGTGGGCGAACTCCTGGAGCGCCGTCCGCGCCTTCGCGGAGAGATCCGTCGATTTCGGCACGGTCACGTCGACGGTCACGATGAGGTCGCCGTGACCGCCCCCGCTACGCGGCACTCCACGACTACGTACCCGCAGACGACGCCCACTCGACGTGCCAGGCGGGATCTTCACCGTCAGCGGGGCGCCGTCGATCGTCGGGACCTTCACCGAGGCGCCCAGGGCGGCCTCCACGAAGGTCACCGGCAGGACGACCGTGAGGTTCTGCCCCTCGCGGTCGAACACCGGATGGGCCAGCACGTGGACGGTGACCTCCAGATCGCCCGCCTGGCCACCGCGTTCGCCCGGCGATCCGCGCCCGCGCACCCGCAGCCGCTGGCCGTCGGCGACCCCCGGTGGGATGCGGATCCGCTGCTCGCGTTCGCGCCGGCCGCTGCCCTGGCAGTCCGGGCAGGGCGAATCGATCACCGTTCCCTTGCCGAGACAGTCCCGGCAGGGCTCGGAGAGCGCGAAGCCCCCCTGCGACCGCGACACCACGCCCAGCCCCCGGCAGGTCGTGCACGTCCGCGGCGCGGTGCCCGGCCGGGCACCGCTGCCCCCGCAGGTCAGGCAGGTCGCGGCGCCGGGCAGGCGGACCGTCGCCTCCAGGCCGGAGAGGGCCTTCTCGAACGGGATCGTGACCTCGGCCGCGATGTCGGCGCCACGGCGTGGCCCACGGCCGCCCGGTGACCGCTGGAACAGGTTGTCGAACAGCC
>NZ_CEVIVD010000039.1:34346-40885 GCF_982290655.1 Protofrankia sp. CiP1_Cm_nod3 | reverse complement strand
CCCTCTCGATGGCTTCCAGTGACCGGCGGATGATGCCGGGGACCTGGGCGACGTCGATGAAGTAGGTCTGGGCGATCTCGGAGCGTTCTCCGGTGAAGCCCTTGACGATGGCGGTGCCCTTGTCGGTGCCGGGGATGAGTTCGGTGGCCCGGTGTCCGGCCCGGTAGGCGCCCTGGCCGAGCAGGGCGTCGTTGGCGACGTGGTCCCCGACCGCGTAGGCGATCCCGTTCGAGCAGTTGCGGGTGACGTCGCGCGGCATGCTGTCCTTCGTCGGTGCCTGTGTCGACACGATCAGGTGGATCCCGCGTTTGCGGCCGAGGCGGACGATGTCGACGAGGAGCTGCCCGATCTCTTCCCCGTACTTCTTGTGCTGGATGGCGACGTGGGCTTCCTCCAGGAGGCACACCAGCGGGTGCAGGCCCACGCCCTTGCTGGCGAGTTCGCGGGTCACCGCCGGGATCTCGTAGGTGACCAGGAGCTGTCCGCGGGCCTGGACCTCGGCGTGCAGCTCCCGCAGGTCGTGCAAGATCTGCTCGATCTTCTCGGGCTCCGCGCCCATGACGTAGCGGGCGCATCGCGGCCGGAACGCCTCGAAGTCGAAGTTCGCGTCGGGTACCCAGATCCGTAGCTCGGCGGTCGGGTCGAGGGCGACCCCGGTCATGATGGTCCGGGCGGCGGAGGACTTCCCCTGGCCGGGCATCCCACCGGTGATCGTGTTCCGTTCCATGATCGGCGCGGTGAGGGGGGTACCGCGCAGCGTCCGACCGAACGGCACACCCTTGAAGACGTCGACGCCGTCGGTTGCCAGCGGGTACGGCCCGGCGCCTTCCGTCAGGGCGCCTTTGTCGGCCACCCACAGGTCGAGGACCCCGGCCTCGCTGCCGGTGGTCGGCCAGACCTCTTTGGCCAGCCGGTGCAGGCCGGAGGCGAGATCGGCGCGGCGCGCGGAGATCCGTTCGGCGGTCACCCCGCTGGGCAGCCGGATCACCGCGTGGGTGCCCCGGCCGTCCCGGCGGGCCGTGGTCAGATATTGGAGTGGCGCGGTCTTGAGGTGGTCGCGGATCTGCGGGATACGTAGCGCCGCCAGCGCCTGCGCGATCGTGGACTCGTCGATGGCCAGGTCGATGTCCGTGTCCGACGAGGTGGCCAGCCACCCGGGTATCGACTCGCCGCCGCCGGCCCGGTAGGCGGTGATCAGCCACGCCGGCCCGGCCCCCCAGAGCACCACCCGCACGGCTACCGCGATCAGGGCCGCCGCGATGTCGCCGAGGCCGGCCAGGGCCGACCAGTACCCGTCCCAGGTCATGCCCAGCGGCCGGGTCACCGCGACGACCATGCCGGCCAGGAGCAGCAGCCCGGCGAGGAACGCCACCAGGACCACCACCGCGATGACGGCGGAGCGCAGCGCGGCGGGCAGGGTCAGTAGCCGCTGCCGCCGGTCGGCCTTGGCCTGCCGTAGGTGCTCCAGCCAGCCGGCCAGGGCCTCGCTGTCCCCGGCGGCCCGGGCGCGGCGGATCTGCTCCCGGATCGCGGCGTGGGTGGCCGCGTCGATGGCCCGCTGCGCCCACACGCCGTGTCCCCGGCCGACCTGGAACACGCCCCGGGCCAGCCGCCGGCCGGCGGCCAGGGCCAGCGCCTCACCGGCGGTGTCCTCCGCCGCGGGCACGACATGGCCGGTCGCGACGACCGGCGGCTCGATGTCGGCGGCCGTGACCGCGATGACCCTGTCATCCCCACCGGCCGCCGGTACCGCCGGAGTCCATGGCGGGAGCGGGACAACGTCACCCACGTCGGGGGTCGCCTTGCGCAGGCGCACCGGCGCGGTCACCGTTCCCACCCCCCGCCCGGCGTCCAGTCGGCGGGGAGCAGGAGCGTCGAGGCGCCCAGCGGGGAGATCCCGAGCGTCGTGGACACCGCCACATCGACGCGTTCGGCCGCGTCCACGATCGCCACCACGATCAGACCGGTGATCCGCAGGAGCAGGACGACGACGGCCACCAGGACCACGGCGGCGGCCGCCCACAGGGGCAGCAGGCGCAGCTCGGCGCGGATATCGGGTTTCATCGCGCGGCCCCCTGCCCGCACAGGCGCCGCGCGTCCGCTTCGATCCCGGAGCGGTACCGGCGCACGAGCCGGTCGGCCTCCCGCTGGGCCTGCCGTACTGTCCGGCCGGTGCCGCGGAGCTCGACGCGGGCCTGCGCGCGGTCCTGTCGGCCACCGCTGTCCCGGCCGGTCAGCAGCCGGGCCGCCGCCGGCCCGGCCAGCCGGATCACGGCCAGATCCGCAGTGGAGACGTGGTCGTACTGGGATAGCTGGTAGCTGCCGCTGGTGCGGCCGAGGTGGAGCCGGACCGTCGCGCCGTAGTGGCGGGCGACCGCCCCGTGGCCGGCCTCGTGCACGGCGCATTCCCACCGGTCGGCCGCGGAGAGACCGAAGAGGCTCATCGCACGGTCACCTCCGCCCGCCGTAGCGCGGACAGATGGTTACGAACCGTCGACACCGTGACACCGACCAGCGGTGCCCACTCGGCGGCCAGCTGCCGGTCCGACCGGGGATCATCGGCCGGGACGCGGGCCACCAGTGCGGCCACCCGATGCCGGGTCGACCCGCCGGCGTGGCCCGCCGGCCCGACCGGCGGCCCGGGATCGGCCACCGCTGGCCCGGCCACCCGCGCAGGGGCGGCCACGGGTGGCGCGACCACCGGCGTCACCCGGGCCGGCGGGCCATCCGTATCGGCCGTGGCCTCGAGTGCCGGCCGCGCCTGGTCGGCCGCCGCGTGCCGGACATGCCGCAACGCCAGCTCCAGCGCGACCGCTAGCGCGACCGGTGCCCACAGGCCGATCAGCCGGCCGGTCCACGTCGGCTCGGCGTGCGCCACGTTCGCGGCCACCGACGCGCCGATCCCGAGCGTGACCGCGAACCAGGCGGTGGCCCGGCCGCCGCGCCGGTTGGCACGGGCATCGGCCAGCAGCACCAGCGCGGCCACCGCCAGCAGCCCGTCCACGGACAGCGGCAGGATCGTCGAGGACAGCCCGTCCTCGCCGTGGCGGGCGGACAGGTCGCGCATGTGCCGGTACGAGACGACCGCGGCGACCCCGGCCACGACGGCCAGGCCGGCACCGACCAGACGGCTGATCCACTGATCGGCGCTGATCTTCGTACCCATCACCGGCCGCCCTTCTTCTTGACCTTCCGGCG
This sequence comes from Protofrankia sp. CiP1_Cm_nod3, assembly GCF_982290655.1. Taxonomy (NCBI): domain Bacteria; kingdom Bacillati; phylum Actinomycetota; class Actinomycetes; order Frankiales; family Frankiaceae; genus Protofrankia; species Protofrankia sp. CiP1_Cm_nod3. The sequence continues at coordinate 37,687 of NZ_CEVIVD010000039.1, read as the reverse complement.
GCGGGCCAGCTCCGCCTTCTGCGCGGGGGTCAGCGTGGTCGACTCCCGGCCGGTGAGCCGGTCCCGCGTCGTCACCCCGTCCGCGGCCGTCGTCTTCGACGTCCGCTTCCTACCGATCAGGTTCCTGATCTCCTTGGCCGATGTGGGGATCGTGACCGCCTTCGGGCTCTTCCGCGCACCACGCTCGCCGGTACGGGCCCGCGGGAAGCAGACCGGGCACGCGAACCCGTCGAGAACGCCAGGGACGGTCGCCGCGTCGACCGCCGGCCCGCCGTCGGGATCGACGGCCAGGGCCACCCGCAGCCGGGTGGCGCTCACCGGGCACCCCCGTCCGGGGTGAGCAGGGCACGCAGCCCCGCGGTCACGACGTACACCCGGCCGCCGATCCGCCGGACCGGCAGCGCCCCGGCCTTGGCGTAGCGGTACGCCGACGCCCGGGAGAACCCGAGAACCTCCGCGGCGGTCTCCACCGAGATCAGCGGGGTGAGCCCGGCCAGCGGGTCAGGTGTCTCCCCGGCCGGGCCGGCGGGAGCAGCAGCCGGGCCGGTGGCCACGGTGCCGGCCGTGGTCGGTGTGGTCATCGGGGGTCCCCTGTCGAGGCGGGAAGAAGAGCGCGGGCGGCGGCGATGCCGTCGGGGGTGGTGAACCGGGTGCAGATCCGGACCTGGACGCCGGTGATCGTGGTCGTCACGGACAGGCCGACGGAGCGCGGGGTGTCGTAGTCGACGGTCAGCGGCAACCCGAGCCGGCCGGCCACCGCGGTCAGGCCGGCCAGGATCACCGGCGCCTCGTCGGGTCCGCCGGGGGCGGTGGCGCCGAACACGTCGACGGACAGCGATGGCCGGTGGCCGGAGGCGAAAACGGTCAGGTGCAGCCGGGCACCGGTGGCGTCCACCGCGTCCCCGACCGCGGCCAGCAGCTCAAGCCCGGCCCGCAGCGCGGCGGCCTGCCGCCGCGCGGGAGACGAGACAGACCGGGCATCGATCGTCGCAGCGTGCGCCATACCGGTAGCGCCGTCAGCGTCGCTGCCACCGCCGGTCTCGGTCGGGACGGTCGGGGACTCCCGCCGGGGCACCGGCCGCACCGGCTTCCCCTTCCCCACGACCGGCACCGGCGGGTCCACCGCCGCCACCGCGGCGTGCAACGCGTCCCGCACCACCGCTTCCCGCACCGCCGCCTGCTCACCGGCCATGACGCGCCTCCCGCGACCGCGGCGTCTCCAACGACAGCTCTTCCGACTGCTGCGACCCGAACAGCGCCACCCCGACCGGCGCGGTCAACGCGGCCTTCACCACCGCCCGCCGCGTCGGCGACGGCGCGTCCAACCGCTCACCCCGCCGCGGCCGGGCCACCTCGGTCACCACGTCCTTCGCCTTCTGCCGCCGGCTCACCGGACACCACCCGACGACTTCGCACCATCGACGATCACAACCCAGCGGTCCGGCTCCGGGTCGTCCGGCAACGTCGGCCACGGACGATCCCCACCATCCACGGCGAACAGAACAGAAAGCGTCATCACACGCCCTTCCACCAGCCCCCGGCCGCAGCCGGCGGGCACGCCAACAACAGGCGTGGAAGGCGTCCACGAGAAGGTCAGACGCTGTACGCTCGAAGAGCGATCATCAGTCGCGTCTGGCCCGGTGTGGGTTGCCTCCCACCCGGGCCTTCTTCATGTCCAGAAGGCCCAGCCACCTCGACGGGTTGCCTCCCGTCTCAGCGTGGCTCGACAGTAGCAGCATGCCTTAAGGCATGTCCACATGCCCTAGGGCATCTTTTGAAAGATCTTTTGTGGGCATGCTCGATATGGTCTAGGGCATGTCCACGCCAAGCCGCCCGCCATACACCCGGATCGCGGCATCGTTGCGGGACAAGATCGAAGCAGGTGAGTACCCGCCGGGCAGCCGGCTCCCCTCACACCGCGAACTCGCCCGGACCTTCCACGCCGCTCAGGAGACGATCCGTCGCGCGATCGCACAGCTTCAGACGGAAGGGCTGATCGAAACCCGAGGCCAGCACGGAACCTTCGTCCAGACCCGGCCGTCGGTCCGACGCATCACAACCGACTTCTACCGGCGGCGCCCGCCAGGCTCCACGGAGTCAACATCCCCGTTTGCTCGATCTGCCGCCGCGTCGGGCGGGCGAGCCTCCTGGGACCACGAGACGACGCGCGAAACGGCAGACGAACAGGTTGCCGAACGGCTCGCCATTCAGCCCGGCGAGCCGGTGACTGTGACGCGATACCTCTACCGCTATGACGGGACCCCGATCCAAACGGCCATCTCGTGGGAGCCCTCAGCCCTCACCACGGGCACGCCAATCGAGCTTCCCGAGGAAGGCGCAGCAATCGGCGTTGTCGCACGCTTTGATCTGATCGGCCAACACATCGACTCGGTAGAGGAAGAGATCACCTCGCGGCCACCGACAGCCGACGAGGTGAGAGCGCTCGAACTGCCTCCGGGCGCCTCCGTCCTCTCGATGAGGCGCACTTACCGAGTGGGTGACAAGCCGGTCGAGACTGCGGACATCGTCATGGCTGGCCACCGATCCGTGCTCTCCTACCGTCTCGCCGTGACCTGAGACAAAGGTTCGGATTACCACTCTTATCACTTTTTGTAACTTATCGGATGCTTTTGGTGTCGTGAGTGACTGTGCCAACTTTCCCTACTTGTTCAAGCGCGGCCCTGCGGGCCGCAAAGACCACGGGGCTCCGCCCCGAACCCCGGCCCTCTCTCTGGAGGTGGGTCGAATACGTGTTCGTTTCCGGTGGTGGGTGGGGGCATGTCCGCTGATCACCTCCGCCGGACGGGCACCCCGAGGGCTACCCCGGAACCTCCCGACCGCGCAAGGGCCGGCGGCAAAGATCGAACTCGAGTGGGGATGCGGCCCTTGCCCGGCCGGGAGAACCCGGGGTAGGGCGAAGCCTGCCCGACCGACGGAGGTGATCAGCTCAGCCCGGAGTCTGGCGAAGCCGTCGCAGGCGGCCGGGATCGACGGCTCGGCCGGGATGTCGACCAGGGCACGCCGTGCCGCGCGGGGCCCGTCCGTCCGCCGCGCCGCGAACTGCGCGTGGCGCCGGGGGCGCCATGCTCGCCGGGCGCGTCGGACGGCCACCCACCCGACACGGCTGCACGGGACCCGAGCCACGTGCACGGAATCGTGAACGGAACCCGACGCGACCGACGGGACTATCTGTGATCGTCTGCTGCGGACACCGACTGACGAATGCGACCAGTTGGATGAATGGGACGCACCCGCCTGGTCACCCAGTGTCAAAATGATCTGATAAGGAAGAGGCCGGTGGTTCAAGTCCACCCAGGTCCACGGGCTGGCTTTCCTTGCTC